>CAZGYS010000056.1:0-17342 GCA_964530305.1 uncultured Leptospiraceae bacterium | reverse complement strand
CGGGCTTCGTTGATGATCAAGCACTTCCCGGACGCGAGAGTAGTTTTTTGAAATATTGTCATTTCTCGGAGCTGTTAGATTTTTGTGAGTCGAGGCGATTTCCCATGCCTGTCCTACCCTGATTTCGTGCCGGAATCGGGCGGAAACGCGCCCTGCTTGACCGCCGGCCCACCGCCCGCCCTTTTTGAGCCATGACGGACCCGCGCCCGGTGGAATCCCTGGAACTCAATCGCCTGAAAACACGCTTCAAGGACGCGGCCGCGGAGCGAGCCTTTCGCCGCTCCCATGATCGAGAAGCTCGGGGCTTCATCCGTCTGGGCCTGGTCACCGGCCTGCTGGGCTGGCTGGGCGGCATGGCGATTGTGCTCATGGTTCTGCCCCAGCGGACGGTCCTTTTCATGGCCCTGGTATCGGTCTTTGAAATACTATTGCTGGGAACGTTCATCGCGACTTTCTCCGAAAAGCTGCTGGGCAGGTATCAAATCCTGGTGGCGGCGTGTCTGGTCGCCTCCGGAAACCTGGCGGTCTACATGCTGCTCGAACTGGGCGCCTACATCACGGTAATCGCCTTGCTGGTGGCTTCCCTGACCGGCGCGTTCATACTGCGCTTGCGCGCCTTGCCGTTTCTCACGGCCACCTTGCTCTACGTCGTGCCCTTTCAAATTTTGCTGCCCCTGGCCTATGAAGTTTCTTCCACGGACATCGCCGTGTTGACGACCTTTCTGTGGATGGGACAGTTGAGTCTGACGGCGGGGGTCGTCATGACGGAAGGCACGCTTCGCAAGCTCTTCGTTAAGGATCGCCTCATCGAGCAAAAGACCCGCGAACTGGAAGACGAGCACGCACGTTCCGAGGGCCTGCTCTTGAACGTGCTGCCGCCCTCCATCGCCGCGCGCTTGAAGGCGGGCTCGGAGAACATCGCCGATCACTTCGACGGTTGCACGATTCTCTTCGCCGATCTGGTAGGGTTCACCGAGCTGTCTCGAACCGTGACTCCGTCCGAACTGGTGGAAACCTTGAATCGCATTTTTTCCGCCTTCGATGAGCTCACCGATAAATACGGCCTGGAAAAAATTAAGACCATCGGCGATGCCTACATGGTGGCCGCCGGTCTGCCGGAGCCCCGCGCGGATCACGCCCGGGCCGTCGCCGACTTCGCGCTGGAGATGTTGGCGGCCCTGGCAAAACACGATGCCTCCGGACGCTTGCGTATGCGTGTCGGCATCAATTCGGGTCCCGTGGTGGCCGGAGTCATCGGCCGTAAAAAGTTCATCTATGATCTCTGGGGCGATTCGGTGAACACCGCTTCGCGCATGGAGTCCCACGGTCTGCCGGGGGAAATTCAGGTTTCGCATTCGACCCGTGAATTACTACGCGACACCCATGCATTAGAAGCACGCGGCGTGGTCGAAGTCAAGGGCAAGGGAGCCATGGAAGTCTTCCTGTTGAAGGGTCGCCTGGCGGAGCAGGTACGTCCGGAGGCCTGACGACCAGGAAACAAAGAGGCATAAAAAAGCCGGGACACGGGCCCCGGCTCTTTCGTGAATCGCGTGGCGATTCAGTTGCTTGATTCGTAAGTATTCGCTTCGTATCAGTAGCGCGCTACGGAGGAATCGATTTCCTGTGACCAGCGGTCAATGCCGCCTTTCAGGCTTTTTACATTGGGAAGGCCGTGGCCCTTGAAGTAAGAGGCTGCTTCCAGGGAGCGAACGCCGGTGTGGCAGTAGAAGACGATGTTGGTGTCCTTGGGCCACTTCTGCATCATTTCGTAGGCGATTTCCTGGGTCAGGATTTCGGACTTCTCCAGCTTGGCGATTTCGATCTCGAAGTCTTCGCGAATATCGAAGATTTTCCATTCGGTGCCGTTGTCCAACTGACTCTTGAGTTCCGCCGGATCGATTTGCATGGCTTCGTCGACCTTGGCGCTCTCGTAGATCCATTCGATGGCTTCCTGGGTCTGGCCGCCGCGGTTATGATTGATCATGACCTGTTCCAGGGTGTCCGTGGGGGCGAACCCGCAACTGGAGCAACCGCCGATATGATACTTCTGAAACATGGCTCGCTTGGCGCCGGGATAAATATCCATGATTTCAGCCATTTCCATTTCAGGATTAAGTTCTTTTATGGTTTGCATAGTTCTCCTCACTCGAAAAGAAAAAATAATAAGCCTGTTCCGGTCCAGGCAAGCCTTTTTTTGCCGTCCAGGGACCGGCGGGGAGCATGTCCAGGCTCGCTAATTATTCCTTGCGCCGGGACCCGGACCACAAACCATACCTTATGGTTTCTCGTCTCGGCAAGATTTCCCTTCCAGGGGCCCGCATCGCCTCCGCCACCGCGCTGTGCGCGGCTTTGCTCCTGGGCACGGCCTGCCAGTCACTGGGCCTCAGCGATCCGCCTCAAATCGACGTGATTCTCACTTACCAGAAGCGCGCCTATCAACTGGGGGTCCTGCTCAAGGACTATAAACTGAAGGCCCGCGTGCGCCCCCGCTCGGCGTTGCCCTATTCCTCCAATGCCAGCGCGGCCATCTGGCTGGGGCGGGACTTCGACTACAAACAGGCCGTCAAAGTAATTAAGCTGGCGCGTAACTATTATAAGGATTTGCGCTACATCGCCTTGTCCGACAAGCAACCGGATCGCCCGCCCGAAGTGCACAAGCAACTCTTCATCGGCGGTTCCACCGAGACAGCTCTGGACATGAAACTCAAGGCCTGGACCGCGAGCGATTGGGACGGTCTGGATCTCGTGAAGTCAAAAGAGGCGTTGCACGCCCTGATCAAAGCGCGCTACGGTAATTAGTCGCGCGCGAAACGTCGCGGGGCCGGGGTGCTCGTGCTCAGCCGCCCCCATCTCCCTTCGTCCTGCCCCGCGCAATCCGTTCCACGGTCTCCAACTGGCGGGCCGTTTCCATCATGCGTTCGCGCAGGGAGGCTAGTTCGTCTTCCAGGGACATGCCTTCGTCGGCCATGTGACGCTTCATGCGGGCTTCCTGCTTCGCGCGCTCCACTTCGTCGTGGGCCTGTTCCATGCCCGTCATGATCACGCCGATGAACAAATTCATGATCACCATGGTGCCCATGAGCACGAAAGTTACGAAGTAGATGGGCGAAACAATGGGATAGGCCTGCGATTTAGTACACAGGTGTGAGTAATTGTTGCCGGCATAGTATTCATAACCGGCGCAACCCTTCATCTGAATGTACATCACGTCCGTCCAGTCCTCCAGGGTGGCCACGCGAAAGAGCGACAGCAGGGCGTTGGGCAGGTCCTTGAAGTGGATCGGGTCGTTGGCGGAGAACAGAAAGACGCCGGCAATCCCGTAGACGTAAAACAGCAAAAACAGAAACAGGGCGATGTAACCCATGGACGGGATACTTCGCAGGAGCGCCGTAACCAGAATCTGTAGCGCCGGCAGGGCCCGTACCAATCGCATGACGCGCAACAGACGCAGTAGCCGGAAGACGACGATGAACTGACCCGAATCCGTGGGCACCAGGCTGGCTACGACGATGACGAAATCGAAGATGTTCCACGGATCCTTGAAAAAAAGCCAGGGGCGACTGCCGTGGGCAATCATCTTCAAGGCGATTTCCACCGTAAAGATGGCCAGGACGATCCCGTTCAACCAGCTCAAGATTGACGCATGTTCCCGACTGAACTCGGGATCCGTTTCCACTCCGGCGATAATGCCGGTCAGAATGATGACGCTGGTGATGAAGTTTTTAAAGATGCTCGAACCGACGATGCGGGCGCTGAAGTCAACCATGAGAAAGCCTGTATATACTCCATTCGTCGACGCGGTCCCCACGGCAATTCTTTTAGTTGCATCGGCTCGTTCTGGTGGACCAGCCGGCCCGTGCGCGGTAATTGGGTTCCATGGCGATGGTGCGCGGGCTGGCGCTTTTCCTGGGTGTGTTTTCCCTCATGAACCTGGCGGGCGATCTGTTCAGCCCGGGGTTCGACGCGAACATCTGGTGGATTGACTTTCGTCCCCTGGGTCGAACCATGGGTTTTCTCGCGGCCGCGGCCGCGACGATTCTGCTGCCGGCCTTCGCGCTGCGTCCCCACGCCGGACCCGTTCGAAGATGGGCGCTCATCGGTCTCAGTCTTTTGTTGATGGTCGTCGCGGCCTTGAACGCCGGTCAGTACTACAATCTGCTTCGCATCGGCGAAATTCGCGCGGCCTATCCGGTACCGTTCTCATTGTTGATTGCTCTTGCCTTTCTGGCCGTACTCAGCGCCGCCTGGAGATTGCCTCCGGTTCGGCCCGGGTCTCCTCATCCGCCCCGGGAGGGCTTCTTTTCGCGCGGGCGATTGGCCGTTTACTTTTTCGCCCTTGTATTCGCGCTGATCTTTCCGCTGGCGCAAATCCTGAGTTTCGGCATGACCGACTATCGCCGGGGCGCGGACGTGATCGTGGTCTTCGGGGCCCGGGTCTATCGCAGTGGAAGACTCTCCCAGGTGCTGCGCGATAGGATGCGGACCGCCGCGGAACTCCAGCGGCAAGGGTTCGCGCCCTTGATGCTCGTATCCGGCGGTCCCGGGGACGGGCGTATTCACGAGACCCGGGCCATGCGCGCCTATGCCGTGAAAAGAGGCGTCCCCGCCCGCGCCGTACTGTTGGACCCGGACGGCCTGAATACCCGCGCTACCGTCCGCAACACGATTCGAATCATGAAGGCGCGTGGGCAAAACCGCGCGACGGGACGCACGCTCCGGGTGCTGGCCGTAAGCAACTATTTTCACCTGCCCAGGATCAAGATGGCCTATCAAAGAGCCGGTATCCGGGTCTATACCGTGCCCGCCCGCGAATCCTACATTTTGCGGGATACGCCCTGGCTGCTGTTTCGTGAAACGGCGGCGCTGTGGGTCTACTATCTGCGCGGCCGGCCCTGAACGTTAGGCGGGCCGCGGCCCGGGCGTGCCTTTACGTTTGGGTGTAAACAAGCACATAATTTTGAAATAAAATTTACTTTCATTTTCGCGCGGGCGGGTCTGATTTCGCTGAAGATGAGGCGACTCCCGTACTTTTCGCTCTGGCTCTGCGCGGGCTCGGCCGTGTCCGCCGCTCCCGTTCAGGAGTTTGAAACCCTCAACCGGGACTCCCTGGTGCCTCGAGTCCAGTTTCTGGAGGATCCCGCCGGGAGGTTGACCCTGCCGCGTTTATTGGCGGAAAAAAGGAGCGCGTTTCGCCCGTCCCCCGGGCGTAAGCCCAGCTTCGGACAGAGCGATTCAGCCTACTGGTTGCGCTTCGCCGTACGCAACGGCGCCGCGCGGGCCCGACTCTACTATGTTCAGATTGAATTTCCGCGCCTGGATTTGATCGACTATTACGAACTGCCGGAAAAAGAGGACCGGATTCTCCGTGAAACACGAACGGGTGATTCGTTCCCTTTCGCCCAGCGTCCGGTTCGTCGCTCGGGTTTCGCGTTTCCACTCCGATTGCAAGCCGGAGAAGGTCGCCGCATATACCTGCGCGTTCGTACCCGGGGCGTTACTCAGGTCCCGTTGGTCATCCGCGACGCGAAATCCTTTCATGCCCGGGGCGAAGGACGCAAGCTTCTGCTGGGCGCCTACTACGGCATCCTGTTCGTCATGGGCATCTACAATCTGGCCTTGCTGGGCGCCATGCGCGATCGGGTGTACGCGTATTACACCCTTTTGATTTTCGGTTTCGCGCTCTATCAGATGACGTCCAACGGCATCGCCTATGAGTATTTATGGCCGGAGAGTCCCCGCTGGAACGACCGGGCCATTCCGTTTTTTACCGCGGTGGCCTGCATCGGTACGATCTTGTTTTCCACGCGTTTTCTGGAAACACGACGTTTTACTCCGCGACTGCATAAACTTTACACGGCGTTGCTCGGGGGTGGAATCCTGTGCGCTTTGTTTTCCCTGACGGAATTCTACATCGCCGCTTCCAATGTGCTGCGTCTGCTGGTGATGGTGTTCATCGTCGCCATTATTATTTCTTCCATTCAAGGTTTGCGCCGGGGGTATCGGCCGGCGTTCTTTTTCTTGCTGGCCTGGTCGGGATATCTGACGGGTATCGTGCTGTTCGTCTTGCAGTTGCGGGGTTGGCTGGACAGTAACCCTTTCACGGAGTCGGCCATGCAAATCGGTTCGGCCGTGGAAGTGTTTCTGCTTTCCCTGGGTCTCGCGGACCGGATTCAGACCATTCGTCGGCAGAAGGATCAGGCGCGAACGCGGGCCTGGAAAAACGGACGTCTGGCCTTGAAGCGCATGCGCGAAGCGAACAAGCTGAAGGATGAATTCCTGGCGCGGCTGGATCTCCAGGTGCGCGAACGCACGGCGGAATTGAATACGGCCCTGGAGGGATTGCGCGAACGCGACGAGACCATTCGCTTCGAACTCGATATGGCCCGGGGGATCCAGAGCGCCATCCTGCCCACCACGCCCGGGCCGGAAACGAATTACACCTGGACGGTTCACTACGAAGCCCTGGAGGAGGTCGGCGGCGATTTTTACGACCTCTTGCCCGTGCCCGGCGGCGGAGCCGAATTCAGCAACGCGGGTCACATCGCGCCGTTCATCCTGCGCGCGGCCGACGGCGCCGCGGAAATGGTGGAGGTGCCGGGAGTGTTTCTGGGGGGTATCGAATTCGACGCGGATCCTTATCGCGTGGATCGTCGACGCTTGCATCCGGGGGATCGAATCTTCATGTTCACGGACGGCATCACCGAAGCGACGAATTCGAAAAAGGATTTATACGGCGACGAACGCTTGCTCGAAATCGCCCGGGCGAATCGCCATGAATCCAAACCCGTGAAGCGATTCTCGCTGATTGGCGCGCTCACGTGGGTGACGCTCCGCGACGGGACGACGTAACCCTGGTGATTCTGGAAATGGGAGCACCGAATCCCTGTTAACTCTCCAGGAACTTTCGCACGCGTTTTTCGGTTCGCGCCAATGCCGCCGGGTCCTTGATCTGACATTCCCAGATGACCATGCTGGACCATTCCATGCGGTGGAGCTTGGCGCGATTGCGACGGTCTCGTTTGCGATTTCCCTCCAGCTTGGGCTCCCAGAAGTCCAGGCGCGTTTTCGGATAACGATAGTGATTGCATGGTTTATGGAGATGCCAGAAACAACCGTGCACGAAGATTACTTTCTTGCGACCGGGAAAGGCCAGGTCCGGCTTCCCCGGCAGATCTTTCTTGTGCAAGCGAAAGCGATACCCCAGCGAATGCACCAGGCGCCGTACGACCATTTCCGGTTTGGTATCCTTGCCGCGAATGCGACTCATGCGCTCGCTGCGTTCGGCTTTCGTCAGCGGGTCCAGGGAGCGTGGCGTGGGATTTTTCTTCTTTCGAATGGTCTGCTTTTGCTTCGTTTGCGATAGTGCCTTGGTTTTCTTCGCGGGCATGGCCGGATACCGGACTTGAAGTTAGTTGCCGGAAAGGTGGCGCTTGATGGACCGACCCATGACGTGGCCCAGTTCCACCGGCACGGCATTGCCCAACTGACGCATGGATTCCGTCCACGAGGTCTCGAACGCGAAATCATCGGGAAAGGTTTGCAGGCGCGCGCTTTCTCGGACCGTGAAATAACGTACCTTGCCGTCGGGAAAGGCAAGCATGTTTTCACCGCCCGGCACGCCGTGGTCCCCGGCTTTCAAGGTCTTGGCCGGTTCGTCCAGGGGACTGCCGGTGTGGCCCGGATAGACCCGGGCGCCGGGGTTAAAGACGTGATTGGAAAATCGATTCGCGTCCGTGCTTTCGGGCTCGGGCAGATCCGCCAGGGCTTCGCGTACGGTCCGCCACGGTTGCGTGTTTTCGCTCTTGCGGACCTCGGCTTTCGAGCGCGAGCTTCCCGGGCCGTCACGAAATTTTTTGGGTGCTTCCGGTCTGTGCTTTAAGGCGATTTCGTGACGTTCCCAGTAATCGCCGGTGATCCATTTGTCCCGCGCCAGGGCTTCCCGGGAGTGGGTGGCCTCGGGAAAACTCCATTCGCCCTGTACGTCCGAGCGAAACGCCGTCATGATGACTCTTTCGCGGCGCTGGGGAATGCCGTAGTCGGCCGCGTTTACCAGGCGCGAAACCAGGCGATACCACAGGCCCTTCGGGCGACCGTGCGTGTGATACTTCTCCAGGCGGGTTAGATGCTCCGGCCAGGTCTCTTTCGCGCGGATTTGAACCTCGGGATACTGAACCTGCAAGCGAATGTACTCGAAGTAGTCATTGAACGCCGGTCGTAGCAGGCCTTTTACGTTTTCGATGAGCACGGCTCGCGGTTGCAAGGTTCGGATGGCGCGCACCATTTCGGGAAACATGTCGCGGCCGTCTTGAAAGCCCCTGTGTTTGCCGCCCAGGGAGAAGGGCTGGCAGGGTGGTCCCCCCGCCAGCAAGTCCACTTCGCCGTTTACGTTCGCGTAATCGAGTTCGCGCACATCGCCTTGAAAAAGGTTCCAGTGCCGCACGTGGCGCAGGCGCCTGGAGGCATTGAAGCGAATGGTGGAGCAGGCGGGCTTGTTCCACTCGGCCACCAGATCGTGCTTAAAGCCGGCGCGGGCCAGACCCAGCGCCAGGCCGCCCGCGCCCGCGAAAAGTTCAACCGACTTCATGGATTGGCGCGAGCTGCTCATGGAGGCGTTTAATCGAAGTAAAAGCCCAGGCCGAAACGGCCGCCGGTTTCGCGCAGGGTGATGCGACGAGCTTCCAGTCCGGGAACTTCATTGCTGAAACGCGTGCGGGTCATGTGATGAAAACCCTCCAGGATCAAATGCGCGCTGCCCAGGGCCTTGAAGGTCCAGCCCACGGCGATGCCGCCCGAGGAACCGCCGCCGTTGGAGCCGGGGCCCACCGAAAGTTTGACATAGGGACCGGAGGATTCCTTCAATAGATGGGCGGACAAATCGAAAGTAGTGCCCGCCGCCGTGGCCGCGGTAATGCGATTCTCCTGGAGAAATACATAGTCGATGGGTTGCACCGCCGAGTTCCAGTGATTCAAGAGCGTGAGGCCGATAAACGTTTCGGCGGAGCTGGAAGACGGTCGACGCACGTGTTCCAGTCGCAGGCGAGAGGCGAAATACGAAGCACCGATGCCCCAGTGACCGCGACGCGCCAGAAAAGAAAGGCGTCCGCCGTAGGACTTACCCCGGGGCGTACGGCGCAGGACCGAGTCCAATCGCGCCAGCTCCTGGCGGTCCGCGCGAGAAGAGGTGGAGTTCAGGAAGTTATTATACTCGAAGAGACCTTCGCGGTAAATCGCGTCGAAGGAATTGGAACTGGTGCTTGATTCCCCGTAGAGAATCTCAAAGCCCACGATCCACTTGTCCGCGAACAGGGACGCCGGCGAGAGTGCCGCGGCCAGGATCAAGAGGGCGCTGATTCGGTTCATTTTTTTTCTCATGGAATGCTCCAAAAATGAATTATGAAATTGGGACAATTTCGTACAAGTAATATTTCCGGACCTTATCGGAAGAATTTCGACGGAGCGCAAGGCCCGGAGTTCGTTTTTTTCAGCGAAATCCCACGCCGAAATATATGCCGCTGTCCCGGACGTACAGGACCCGTCCCAGGGCGGAATTGGTGGTTTGCAGGTGATTCGCGGAGACGCGCGTGTAGGCCTCCATGGCCAGGTAGATCGCCCCCATGGAGGGCGTGCGAAAGCCCACGGCCGCCTCCGCCAGGCCGCCCTGTCCGGGAACGACGGTGTTCCCGAGCCCCAGGGACAATCGTAGAAAGAGATCGCCCTTGCGCTTGTTGAAGGTGCCGAGATATAAATCAAACGTAGCATCGCCTAACCAGGCCGCGGTCTTTCGGTGACGCCGCAGCAGGAACGCGTCGAGCAATTGCGGGGGGCCGGACCAGTGGTCGTTTTCCACCAGATACAATAGTAGATAATTGATGTCGATGTTGTCCGGTCCGGCGATGTTCTCCAGCCGCACTTGCGCTCCCGTCAGGGAGAAACCGAAGCCCCAGTATTTATAAAGAGTATAGAGAGACGCCCGGCCGCCCCGGGACATGGCCGAGGGCGCTTCACGATTCAAGTGATCCAGCGTGCCCAGCAGGCGTCGGTTTGCGTCTTGAGAGAGATTGTTTCTCAGCAGATTGTAACGACCGAAATTCTGTTCACCTATATCGGCGAAGGCACGGGAGAAGGCCCGTCCGCCTCCGCCCAGAATCTCGAAGCCCCCGAAGTTCTTTTTAGCGTGTGCCTCCGCCAGGGGCAGCGTAAGCATCAGGCCCAGAAGCGCCGGGGTCAGGCGTTGAATTAGAAACGTGTCCTTGAAAGTTCCCATCGAAAGCATTTCGACGGAACGGAGCGGGGGTTGTTCGCCCTAAAACATGAACGATATCATGAACGACATGAAGAACGCATGAACGACAGGGGACGAAAATCGCGGTCGACGCGAGACGGGATTCCCTCCGGGAATCGCTTCCTGGATGCCCTTTAAAGCTTCACGGCTTCGCGCAGGGCCTGCTCCAGGGTGTTCCAGGAGAGGGTGGCGCATTTTACGCGCACGGGGTACTTTTTGACGCCCTGGAGCGCTTCCAGTTCCTCCAGGTCCTCGGGGAACTCCACCTCCTGGTCTTCGAGCAGCATGCCCTTGAACTTTTCCACCAGGTGTTCGGCCTGTTCGATGGTCATGCCGTCCACCGCGTCGGCCATCATGGAAGCTGACGCCGTGCTGATGCTGCAACCCCGGCCCTTGACGCCGATGTCCTTGATGACGCCGTCCTGTACAAGCAGTTCCAGTTCCACTTCATCGCCGCAGGAGCGATTCACGCCGCTCTCTTGAATGTTGGCGCCCTCGACGTCATGGCGATGGGACGGATTCTGGGAGTGCTCGATGATGATTTCTTTGTAGAGTTCGTCGCTCAGGGACATTGGTTCTTCCGCTTGCGGACGCGGTCTGCGCGCCCGGTTTCAATTTGGATCAGGACAGAGAGCGATTCGCCACGCCCTTGAAGATTTGCATCACCTTTTGCAACCCTTGCTCCAGGGCGTCCACGTCCTCGGGTCCGTTATAGATATAGAAGCTGGCGCGAACGGTGCCGGGCAGATCCAGCTTTTGCATGAAGGGTTCGCAGCAGTGATGCCCCGCGCGAATGGCGATGCCTTCCTGGTCCAGGATGGTGCCCACGTCGTGCTGGTGCACGCCGTCGATGTTCAAGGAAACCACGCCGCCCCGTTGGCCCGGCTCTCGCGTGCCGTACAACGTGATGCCGGGAATGTTGCCCAGGCGTTCGTAGGCGTATTCCACCAGCGCTTCTTCGTGGGCGTGGATGGCTTCCAGGGGAACGCGTTTGAGATATTCCAGCGCCACGGCGAAGGCCACCACCCCGGCGATATTGGGCGTGCCCGCCTCGAATTTCTCGGGCAGGGGCGCGGCCTTGAAGTCGTCCTTCGAGACCGTCAGAATCATATCGCCGCCGCCCATGTAGGGCGGCATGGCTTCCAGGATTTCCTTGCGGCCGTATAGAGCGCCTACACCGGTGGGACCCAGCATCTTGTGGGCCGAGAGAGCGTAGAAATCGCAATCGATATCCTGCACGTCCACCTGCAGGTGGCTGGCGCCCTGCGCTCCGTCCACCAGGAACACGGCGCCCACGCGACGGGCTTCCGCCGCCAGGCGTTTCAGGTCGTGGATGGTGCCCACGGCATTGGACATATGTGCCGCGGCAATCAGCTTCGTGCGCTCATTGACCACCTCGTGGAGTCTTTCATAATCATAACGAAAATCGTCGGTCAGGGGAATGTGACGCAGGACCGCGTTCTTGCGTTTGGCCAGCATCATCCAGGGTACGAGATTGGAATGGTGCTCCAGTTCGGAGACCACGATTTCATCGCCCTCGTTGATGTTGGCGTCGCCCCAGCTGGAGGCCACCAGGTTGATGCTCTCGGTGGTATTGCGCGTAAAGATAACGCATTCGCTACGGGGCGCGTTCAGGAAACCGGCCAGCTTGGCGCGGGTCTTGTCGTAGAGGTCCGTGGCCTCGTAACTTAAGCGATACGCTCCGCGATGAATATTGGCGTTGCGGCAGCGGTAATAATCCTCGAAGGCGTCGATTACCTTGCGGGGTTTCTGAGAACTGGCGGCGCTGTCCAGGAAGACCAGCTCCTTGCCGTTCATGGGATGCTGTAGGATGGGGAAATCCTTTTTGATTTCCTTGTAATCAAGCAGGCGACTATCCATGCTTTTCTCCTTAACCCATATCGACTTCGACTACGCCGTCGGTCACGCGAATCGGATAGACCTCGATGTCTTCGGTGGCCGGCATCTTCGTCACCTTGCCGGTGCACATATTAAAGCGTGCGCCGTGGCGGGGGCAAATGATTTCCTCGCCCTCGATATCGCCGTCGGCCAGGGGGCCGTCGTCATGGGTGCAGACGTCCTCAAAGGCGCGGATTTCTCCATTGATGCGCGTCAGGCCGATGCGACCTTGCTTCGTTCGAACCGTGAGGGCCTTGCCCTCGACGATCTCGCTCTCGTTGCCAACTTTTATATAAGCCATAATCGGTCTTCCCGGCGACCCGACTCGTGTAAGCTGGATTCTTACAGAGCGTCGGTGCTTTGCAGGGAAACGTGTTCCTTCACCGACAGGTTTATTTCCTCATGCCTCTCCGCAAGCGGGATTTCCTCCACCACCTGGTTGATGAAACCCTCGATGAGCAGATTGCGGGCGCCTTCGCGAGGAACGCCCCGGGACATAAGATAGAAGACCGCTTCCTCGTCCAGGCGACCCACCGTGGCGCCGTGTTCCGCGCTCACGTCCTCGGCCTTGATGATCAGGTTGGGGATGGACTCGGCTCGCGCGCGGCGACTCAAGAGGATATTGTTGTTGGTCTGCAGGGAGTCGGCGCCCTTGAGCCCCGGCTCGATGTGGAGGTTACCGTTAAAGATACTGTGCGCGCGATCATTCTGCACGGCCTTGTAGTACAGGGAAGAGTTCGTATGGGACGCCAGGTGTTCCACCAGCATCTCCATGGCGCGGAACTCACGCCCCGCGCCGCCGTTGAGACCGACGCCCCGGTATACACCGCCGGGACCGGTCAAGCGCCCCGTATAGAAACTCTTACCGACCGCGCCGCCCAGGTTCACCACCGAGACGTGGGCCCGCGCGTCGCGACCCAGCTCCGCGTCGAAGTGGGTGAAATGATATTCGGAATTCGTAAAGCGCCGCACGGCGATGTAGTTGAGCCGGGCGTTGTCTCCCACCACCGCGTCGGTCACGCAGTTCCACAGACCCATGTCCTCGTGATCGGTGCCGTGGAATTCCTCGACGACGGTTAGTTCGCTGTTGGGTTCGACCTTGATGAACAGGCGCGGCTGGGCTCCATTGCCTTCGCTCAGGCGATGGCGCACGACGACCGTCGACGGCGAATCGCCTTTGGCGTGGACCGCGCAGCCGCCTGTGGACAGTGCCAGCCCCAGCCGATCCAGGGGCGCCGCCGTTTCGTTCTTCAGGCGACGTTCGGTTGTAGCGCGAATCGCCCCGGCGATTTGATCGTCGTTGAGCGCGTCTTTCCAGTCCAGGACGCGCGCGGCATCACTTGCGCCCTCGTGTTCCACGCTGGTGACCGAGGCGGCCAGGGAGAAGTCGTCCAGGTTCAAGCCGCCCAGATCAACCTTGCGCCAGGACTCGGTGTCCCGGTTGGGCAGGGAAGGGTAGGCGGCGGTTTCCAGGGCCCGCAGGCGCAGGTCTCGGAACCAGTCCGGATCATTCGCCGCGGCGATGCGTTCCTTCAGAGCGTCCGCTGATACGGTTGCGATGGTCATATATGCAATCGCCTCCGCTTCACGCCCCCGCGGGCGCCTGCACCCAGTCGTATCCCTGGGCTTCCAGTTTCTCGGCCAGTTCCCGTCCGCCGGACTGGCTGATCTTGCCGTCGGCGAAGACGTGGACCTTGTCCACCGTCAGGTAGTTCAGCATCCGCTGGTAGTGGGTGATGAGCAGCATGGAACGTCCGGGATCGCGCAGTTTCTCGATGCCTTCGCTGATGATGCGCAGGGCGTCGATGTCCAGACCGGAATCCACTTCGTCCAGAATGGCCATCTTCGGTTTGATCAGGGACATTTGCAGGATTTCATTACGCTTTTTTTCGCCGCCGGAGAAGCCCTCGTTCACGTAGCGTTTGATGAACTCCTGATCCATCTGGAGGTCCGCCATGGACTCCTTGAGTTCCGTGCGAAACTGCTTCACGGGCACGTCGCCGCCGCGCATGTTCTTGAGCACGGTGCGCAGAAAGTTCGGCATGGTGACGCCGGGGATGGCCGTGGGATATTGAAAGCTGAGGAAGAGGCCTTTTCGCGCGCGGGCGTCGGGGGTGTCTTCCAGAACTGATTCGCCCTCCAGCAGGATGTCCCCGGAGGTTACGGTGTACTTGGGGTGGCCCATGATGACGGAAGAGAGGGTACTCTTACCGGAGCCGTTGGGCCCCATGATGACGTGCACTTCCCCGGCGGGGATTTGCAGATTGATGCCCTTCAGAATGGGCTTGTCCTCGACGGTGGCGTGGAGGTCGCGAATTTCCAGCATTGCGGTCATGATTCTTTCCTCGAATAAATAAGTATGGTTCAGTGATTGAATGAGCGAAGGCGATTCGTTCGGTACGGGGCTTCGTGCCGCCCCTTGATCGAACGTCAGTCCTTCGTAGCTACGGCGTTCCCGTCTTCCAGGATCATGCGAATCAAGCGCGACATCTCCACGGAGTATTCCACGTTCAGGTCGCGCACGACGCCTTCGCAGAAACCGTTTACGATGAGCAACTTGGCTTCGTCCTCGTCCAACCCGCGGGTCTGCAGGTAGAAGAGCTGGTCTTCGTCGATCTTGGAGACGGTGGCCTCATAGTTCAGGGAACCGTGGTCGCCGCTGATGTCGTTGTAGGGATAGGCATGGGACTCGGAGCGATCGTCCAGCATCAGGCCGTCGCACTTGACGTGGCTGAAGGCGCCTTCCGCGCTCTTCTCGAACTTCACCAGTCCGCGATAGGAATTCACGCCGCCGTCCAGGGAGATGCCCTTGGCCAGTACATTGGAGCGAGTATTCTTGCCGGAGTGAATGATGCGCGCGCCGGTATCCTGCACCTGGTCTCCGCCCGCGAAAGCCAGCGAAAGAATGTCCCCGGTGGAGTTGTCTCCCTTGAGGACGATACCCGGATACTTGATGGTCTGGGCGCCGATGTTGCAATCCGTCCAGGTGATGTGGGCGCTGTCATGGCAGAGGCCCCGCTTCACCGTCCAGTTGTACATATTCTTTTTCCAGTTCTGGATGGTGGTGTAATGAATACGCGATGCCTTGTGGGCCACCAGTTCGACCACGGCGGTGTGGAAGTTCGTACCGGCGTCCTGAATGGATGTGCAGCCTTCACTGTAGACGATTTCCGCGCCTTCGTCCGCAATCAGGAGCGTGCGCTCGTACTGACCCGAGGATTCGGCCGTTACCTTGAAGTAGGCCTGCAGGGGCATGGGCGTCTTGACGCCTTTGGGGCAATAGGCAAACGAGCCGCCGCTGAAGACCGCGCTGTTCAAAGCGGCGAACTTATTGTCCTGGCTGGTGACGACGGTGCCCAGGTATTTGCGTACGATTTCGGGATATTCGCGAATGGCCGTGTCGATGTCGCAGAAGAGGATGCCCAGGTCGGTCAGTTCCTTCTTGACATTGGCGTAGACGGTCTCGGAATCACTCATGGCTTCCAGGCCGGCCAGGTACTTGCGCTCGTGCTCGGGGATCCCCAGGCGATCAAAGGAGCGCAGCACCTCGGGGTCTACATCGTCCCAGGATTTCTTCTTCTTACGTCCGGCGCCCACGTAGTGCACGTAGGAATCTAGATCGATATTGGCTTCGGGAATGAAGCCCCACTGGGGCATGGGTTTGGCATTAAAAACTTCCAGCGCCTCCAGGCGAAATTCGGTCACCCAGCCGGGCTCGTTTTTAATGTGGGAAATGGACTCGACTACCTTTCGACTCAAGCCGGTCGGAAAGGCATCGGGGGCGTAGTATTTGTTTTCGTTCTCAAGTAGTTCCGTGGTCATTAAGAGCTCCTCGCTGGTCGCCGCCTTTAAATGACGGGACTCGTTTCCGTGCTCATCATTTGGACCCTTGACGGGCCCAATCGTTACAATTCCTCGCGGGCAAGAATCGAGCTGGAATCTAGAACCATTCTAAATATGCGACAAGATATTCAAGAATAGGCCCTATGACAACTTTTAAAAAGCCGGGATTTCCCGTCGGCTCGGGTGCAAAAAACGTCGGTCCATGTCCGGGTGGGAACGGCCGCGGGGTAGTAGAGAATACCAGGCGGACGAACACCGAACCATGCAATCAATCACCTCCATCTCGGCTATTTCCATTGTCGCCCTGCTTTGCGGGGGGTGCCTCTATCAAACGCCCAGCGGGGACGCGGCCGCCGCGTCCGTCGTGGCTTCGACCACGGTCGGCGCCGTCGTGAGTACAACGGAAAGCGGTGGGGATACGGCGGCGGACCCGGAAGTTCCGACGGCCATTGCGCCGAGTTTTTCCCTGGATGCTTCCACTCCTCATTTCTCCGCGAACACCACCGATATCACGACCACCGAGAGCACCGGCACCGTTCACTATACCACGGACGGCACGGATCCCGATTGTTCCTCCACCGAGTTTACGGGCTCCATCGCCCTGGCCGCCAATGCGGCCACGCAAATCAAGGCGATTACCTGCGCGCCGGATATGAACAACTCGTCCATCGTCACCGCCGACTACGTCATGGCTCCCGTGACTCACGGCGTGCATGATACGCCCAATGACGCCCTGGGAGTTCACGTACAAAACGGCTATGCCTACGTCGCCGACTGGGGCGGCACCGAGTTTCGCATCTACGATGTTTCCGATCCGGACGCGCCGAGTTTTGCCTCGGGTGAAAACAACGCGGGCAATCCCCGTAACGTTTTCGTCGAGGGGAATTACGCTTATGTGACCCAGAGTTCGGTGGGCTTTCGCATTTATGACATTTCCAATCCGGCGGATGCTTCGAATGCCTTTTCCTTTAATCCTTCCACCGGCAATGCCCACGACATTCATGTGGCAAACAATACCCTGTACCTGGCCAATAACGACGACATCTATATTTTCGACGTGACCAATCCCTCGAGCGCCTCCCAGATCGGTCACTTTACGGGGATCAGTGCCGTCCGAAGCATCGTAGTCGTCGGCAATTACGCCTACGTCAGTACCCTGGCCAATGGTCTACGCGTACTGGACGTATCCAACCCGGCGAGCGTTTCCATCGTAGCCACGGTGCCCACGACGACCGCCTGGGATGTTTTCGTCTCCGGCAATTACGCCTATGTGGCGGACCGGACGGGCGGGTTGCGCATCGTCGATATCTCTACGCCC
>CAZGYS010000055.1:0-17476 GCA_964530305.1 uncultured Leptospiraceae bacterium | reverse complement strand
CATCGCGCGTCCCGCATCTTCGCAGTCGATGATGCAGTTCGCGGGACCGTTGATGGACCGCACCTCGACCGCGACACCGAGGAACTCGATGTTGCGGTTCGCCGCGCCGGTGTAGAGGCCATCTTCGAGCAAGATCGTCTGGCCCGAGATCGCCGCGAACTGCGCTTCGCGAATGGTCTGGAAGGGCGCGGCCGCACTGCCATCTCCTCCGGGCGCCGCAGCCGGGTCGACGTACCAGGCGAAACCGGCCGGCTCGCAATCGTCGGGGATCGCGTTCAGGTTCAAGTCCGTGCTCGAACCACTGGCGATGTCGCACCGATCGCTGATCCCGTTCGCGTTGCAGTCCGCCTCCGGCAGCAACGCGCCGCAGCGCAAGACCTGGAAGGAGTATCTACTACTCCTGTTGTGGATCGGTTCTTATTTTCTGCTTTTCGCGCGCATACCGGACTGAATTTCCAGGGCGACTTTCGCCATCAGCATTCGCGCGGGTCCATGCATCAAGCTCAATCATTCAAGAACGCCTCCAGCACTTCGCGTCCTTTTACCAGGTGCAGGGCATGTCCCGCGTCCGGAAAAGTAAACAGCTTCGTGCCCTTCACCGCGCGCTTGATCTTGCGGGCCATTTCCAGCGGCGTGATCTTGTCCTCTTCGCCCCAGTACAAGCGCAGGGGCGTCTTGAGTGCCCGCAGGCGAGCCGGCGTGAAGAACATTTCGTCCTCGCTCTCGATGGTGTTCTCCGCCAGATAATAATAACCCACGCGCGTCCATTCGCGCAGTAAACCCTTCAAGACGATGTCCGGCGGCATGGGCATGTCCGCGTGATAGAGCGTCCGCAACAGCTCCTTGATTTCGTAGGTATCGCGCGGGTACAGGCGACGCCGAGCCGTGTCCCGGTCCTGCTCCGGCAGGCGAAACATGCCGGGGGCGATCATATCCATGCGCGAAAACAGGGCGACTTGCTCCGTTTCCCGGATGTATTCGGCCATGTGCGCGGCAATCAATCCACCCATGCTGTGAGTCAGCAGACGCGCATCGCGTAGTTCGAGCTTCTTGCGAACGAAGCGCGCCATGGAACGCGCCATGGAGCGCAGATCCCAGAGTTCGCGCACGGGGGGCATGCGCGTATAACCGAAGCCGGGCGTGTCGATTACGTAAAGGTCGAATCGCTCCAGAAGTTCGGGCAGGAGCTTGCGAAAGGTTTGCGCCGAATCGAGGAAGCCGTGCAGCATGATGAGCGGCGGGCGGCCATTGTCGGCGTGGTAGTAGTGAAAGCGCAGGCCCTCGAAGTCCACATTGGAACTCTTCAAGCCCCTGGAAAGTATATCGCGGTGGCCGCGAAAGCGACGCAGACGCAAGGCCAGCATGCCGAGCACGGAACCCCTGCGACCCACATACCATTCATTCATATCGCATGATTGGACGGGGGCCCGCGCGGTCAAGTAAAGCCGGGAGGTGACCGCGCGGCGTTCGCGCAGAAGGACCGAGCCCGTCTAAAGCAAACCGGCGGCGTGGGCTTCCACGGATTCGGCCAGGGCGTTCAGATTGTAACCGCCTTCCAGGAACGAAATCAATCGCCCTTCGCAGTATTCGTCGGCGAAACCCCGAAGCTTTTGGGTCATCCACTCGAAACTACTCGTGGTCAACTCAATGCCGGCCAGGGGATCCATGCGATGGGCGTCGAAACCGGCGGAAATCAAGAGCGCGTCGGGATGAAACTCCTTCAAGCGCGGAAGCAATTTTTCATCGAAGGCCTTGCGATACTCATCATCTCCGAAGCCGGACGCCATGGGCAGGTTCAATGTAAAGCCGGCACCTTCGCCGCGGCCCACGTCCTCCGCCGCGCCCGTGCCGGGATAGTAGGGATACTGATGCAGGCTGGCGAAAAAGATATCCGGATCGTCGTAGAAGACGGCTTCGGTTCCATTCCCGTGATGGACGTCCCAATCCACGATGGCGATTTTCTTGTGGCCCAGGCTTTGCAGGTAGCGCGCGCAAATGGCCACGTTGTTGAAGAGACAAAAACCCATGGCGCGCCCGCGCAGGGAGTGATGACCGGGAGGACGCAGAAGCAAGAGCGCGCGCGAAACCTCACCGGCGTGCACGCGCCGGGCCGCCTCGATGCCCGCGCCCGCCGCAAGGGTGGCCGCCTCATACGAACGACGACTGACTTTGGTGTCTCCGTCCAGGAAACCGCCGCCGGGCTTACAGAATTCGTCCACGGAACGCACGTAGTCGGCGTCGTGAATCAGCGCGATTTCATCCACCGTCGCGAAATAGGGATCCAGTTGGCGAAACTCGCCGAAGTAGGAAACGCCTTCCAGCTTTTCCCGAATGGAAACCAGACGACGAGACGTCTCCGGATGCCCGCCGCCGGTGTCATGCTCCAGGAAAAGGTCGTCGGTAAACAGCGCGGCGGAACTCATGAACACAGCATGACCGCGGTTTACAAACGGTCAAGCCCGAACCCGCCCCATGTGGGCCGGCCGAATCCGGCTAGGCGGGAGACGGATCCGTTTTGAAGCGATTCACCAGTTCGTTGAGCAAGGCCGATTGGTCCTTGAGTTGCGTGCCGGCCGCGTTCAACTGTTCGGTCCCGGAGGAAACCTCCGTAAAACTCTCCGTCACCTGTTCAATGGCCGAAAAGATATCGTTGAATTCACCCAGGCGGGCGTTGGCGGTGGAGGAAACCACCTGGCCGGCTCGAAACATGTCCTCCAGCAGGCCGCGCATTTTGCCGGCGCCTTCGCCGTATTCGCTGCCGGCGTCCCGCAACTCACCCAGGCGCGAAACCAGCGCGTCGATTTCGCCCGTGATGGCTTGAAAGGACTGCACCGCCGTTTGCAATGCCGCGGCGCCTTCGCCCACCGTACTTTCAACGTCGAGCAGATAGTGAGACGCCTCTTTTGTATTGCGAGCCGTGGATTCCGAAAGCTTATTGATTTCCTCGGCCACCACGGCGAAGCCTCGCCCCGACTCACCACTGCGAGCCGCCTCAATGGACGCGTTCAAGGAAAGCAAACTCAACCGTTCCGAAATATCCGTGAGTACCATGACCAGTTCGGTCACGCGCCGCGAAGACTCGGTAATATTGCCCATGCCTTTCTCAAGCTCGGTAATGTCCTTGCGTCCCTGCTCGACGTTTTTACCGCACGCCCGGGCAATGTCCCCGGTTTCGCGCAGGCCTTCGTTAATGAAGCGATAACCGCCGGCCAGGGACTTCAACTGGTTTTGCACGGCCTCCATGCTTCGATCCTGCAAATCGACATTGTCGTGAATTTCGCGCAGGGCCACCTTGTAATTTTCCACGATGGACGAGATCTCTTCCATTGAGGCGGATTGATTTTCCACTTCCCCGGAAATGCCCAGGGCCGCGTTGGAAAACTCCACGCCGGCCTGTTCCATGCGTTCCGAATTGGTCTTAACCGAGTGCACCAATCGCCCCAGGTTTTCCAGAATGCGATTAAAAGTTGCCGCGATGACGCCCACGTGCGTGCCGTGCTCAACATCCACGCGCCGCGTCAAATCGCCTTCGCCTCGGGCGATTTCATCCATGGAATACATGAGATCCAGCCAGGAGGTGCGCGCGTCGTGCTCGGTGATATTCAAACCCAGCTCCTCGTCCTTTTCATCCACGCGAATGCGCGAAAAGGTTCGCAAGAGTAAAAAGAGCACCAGGCCGATTCCGAAGGCCCAGACCATGCACGCCAGCACGCCCACCGCCTGCACGCGAAGGTAAGTCAGCATGCTCATCTTGTCATGGGCGTGAAACAGCGCCACGGCGATGGTGCCCCAGGCCCCGCACGCTCCGTGCACGGCGAAGGCTCCCACCACGTCGTCCAGCTTGAGAATGTATTCCAGCAGCAGAATCACGCCCGCGGACAATAGTCCGGCCATGGCGCCGATGAAAAGCGCGGCCCTGGGAGAGACGACATCGCAACCGGCGGTGATGGCCACCAGGCCGCCCAGTAATCCGTTGATGCCGTACTCCACCGTAACGCGACGACGCATGACGTAGGAAGCCAGGAAGCCCATGACGCAACCCACGGCCGCCGCCAGGGTCGTGTTGACCAGAATCAAACCGATCCCGGGGCTTTTCGGATTCAAGAGACTCCCGCCGTTGAAACCGAACCAGCCGAACCACAAAATAAAAGTACCAAGGACGGCGGCCGGCAGATTGTGCCCGGTGATGACGCGCGGTTTTCCCTGCGCGTCGTATTTATGCAGGCGCGGTCCCAGGACGATGACGCCGGCCAGGGCCACCCAGCCGCCCACGGAATGCACGACGGTGCTGCCGGCGAAATCGTGAAAACCCATTTCAGACAGCCAGCCCCCGCCCCAGGTCCAGTGCCCGAAAATAGGATAGATGAGAACCGAAACGACGATGGAAACGATTACGTAGGCGAAGAAGCGAATCCGCTCCGCCACCGCTCCCGAGACGATGGTGGCGGCGGTGGCCATGAACGTGGCCTGGAAGAGAAAGAACATCAGTTGCTTTTCGCCCAGGTAATCCCCCAGGCCGAAATGACTGGAGCCGATCCATCCGCCCTGACTCAGACCAAACATCAAACCGAAACCAACGACAAAGAACATCACCATACCCAGGGCGATGTCTACCAGGTTCTTAACGGCGACATTGATCGTATTCTTGGAACGAACCAGGCCCGTCTCCAACATGAGAAAGCCGGCCTGCATGAAAAGCACCAGGCAGGACGCCACGGCCACCCAGACCAGGTCCACGTCCTTTGCCAGGCTCATGGCCGCGGATACTTTCGTCTCCGGTGTCGTATCTTGCGCTCCCAGACTCGTAACGAACGGCAATAGGCCGGGAACCACCATGCCCATGCCGAACCACTTCCAAATTGTTTTCATGTATATCTCCGGCCGCTGGATTGATTTATTTCTTGCGTGATAAAATGGGACCCAATCGAAGAGACCCCCGCCACTTGATGGAAAATATTCGATTAAGGTCAATCGAATTCCCCGCATGTCGTACAAACGTCATTTCCGCGCGATATGCTCCGCGACGCCCCGCCCAGGGCCGTACTTTTACTTGCGATTGTCCCAGGACGTACGAGCCTGACTTTATGACGGCGGAAACACCGCGCTGGCTGGGCGATTTATCCAGGGAACTTTCCGATTTGCGCGAAGCACATCGCCTGCGCTCGTTGAAGGAAGGCACGGGGCGACTTGATTTCGCCTCCAATGACTATCTCTCCCTGAACGCGGACGGGCGCCTGGAAGGCATGCTGCGCGAACTCGCGGGCGAATGGAAAGGCCCGGTGGGCAGCACGGGTTCTCGTTTGATTCGCGGCCATCACTCCGCTTTCGACCGGGCCCAGGACGCTTTCGCGCGCTACACCGGCCATTCCGCGGCCCTGCTTTTTCACAGCGGTTACGCGGCTAATGTGGGCACCCTCCAGGCACTGCTTACGAATCGGGACCGCGTCTTCTGCGATCGGCTCTGCCACGCTTCCCTGCTGGACGGCATTCGCATGAGCGGCGCCCGTCGCCACTACTTCGCGCACAACGACCTGGATGATCTCGCCCGACAGCTGGACAAGTACTCCCGCGCCGCGGGCAAGGGCGACCCCCGCGGGCGGGACTGGATCGTGAGCGAAACCCTCTTCAGCATGGACGGCGATTCGCCCGATCTGCCGGCCATGGCGGAAATCGCCGAGGCGAAAGGGGCGCTGCTCTACCTGGACGAAGCCCACGCGGTAGGCGTGCTGGGCCCCGGGGGCGCGGGCCTGGTAACCGCCGCGAACCTCACCGAACGAGTAGCGGTGACGGTCTATCCCTGCGGTAAGGCGCCGGGCCTCATGGGCGCGTTCGTATGCGGGGCGCCCGAGTTACGGGACTATCTGATCAATCGCGCGCGCTCGTTTATCTTCTCCACGGCGCAGCCGCCCTTGCTCGCGGCGTTGCTGGCCGACGTGATTGAATTACTGGGAACGGATGAGATGGAGGCCCGCCGTCGTAAGCTCAAGGGATTGGGCGATGATCTTCGCGCGCGTTTGAAAGCCGGCGGCCTGGACACCGGTGCCTCTTCCGCGCAAATCGTGCCCGTGATACTGGGTTCCGAGGAACGCGCCCTGCGCGTGGCGGCCGCGTGCGCCGAAGCAGGGATGGATGCTCGGGCCATTCGCCCGCCCAGCGTTCCGGCGGACGGCAGTCGCCTGCGCATTACCCTTCAGGCCAATCACTCCACCGAGGACATTCGCGAACTGGCCGAGCTGCTGTTAAAAACCGGGGGCGATTAGCCGCGGCACCGGGGCCAAAAAATAGAGACGACGACCGGCCGGGACCATCAGCCGGCCGCCGCCTTCACCTGAAACTTCTTAGCGTCTAGATGTAAAAGATAATCGCCGCAGGAAAGGAACAGCTCCGCGTTCCGCTCGCCGTGCATCATTAATTCGCCGTAGTGCACGCCGGTAATCAGCGAAAGATCCCGCCGACCAAACAAACGCATGTAGGAATCCAGGGCCGTTGCGTCCATGACGGAAACACGACGCACATCCAGGACGCACTCTTCCTTCTGAATGCGAGTCAGGAAAGCCTTGTTCAGGACGGACTTTGCTTCTTCGCGAAACCTTTTCGAGGCGATATTGCCCTGAAAGTCCACGTGGACCATGCCCTCTTCGCGCGCGACCTTGACGGCCGGTTCGAAAACCTTCGCGTTCGCGCCGGCGTAGCGCCGCAGGATGGCCAGTTGAACGGTGGAAAGCATGCGCCCCAGATGAAAGTCTTCCTTGGAAATAAAATCGCATACGCCCAGATTTCGCGCCTGCTCGACGTAGTCCTTGCGCGTACGCGCGCTCAAGACGGCCGTGGGAATGCGCCGGGTCTTTTCATCCGCCGCCAGGCGCGAAATGATTTCAAAGCCGCCGGGACCCTCCGGTTCGATGTCCACCATGATCAAATCCGGTTCGCGGCGCATGGCCGCCTCGATGCCTTTTTTAGCGGTGTCCGCCGTTGTTACCTGGTAACAGCGAAACTCCAGCTCGCGGGTGAGTTTTCGCGTCCATTCCTCATTGTCGTCGATGATCAGTATACGTTCCATGTCGAGCCCTCCTATCGAGGTGTCATTTTTTACGTTATTACCGAATCAAGGACGCGGGCCGGCCGGCGGATTGGAAAAAAATCGCCGGGGAAAGAGCCGACTGAACGGCGGTTCAGTCTTGCAGGGCGTAGAAGCCGGCGCCCCACATGCCGACATAATATCGCCCGGGCGCGTGCACGCTGGCCTTGAGGCGATAGGTCAGGTCCGCGGGATACAGACCCTGAGTCATGAATTCCCAGGTCAGGCCGCCGTTGCGCGTGCGCAGGATGCCGGGCGTGGAGGACGCCCGCGCGAACTTATCTCCCGTCCAGCAGGCGAGATACCAGGTGAGCGCGTCCAGGGCGACGATGTCCGTGATGAGCACGTCGTTCAGGGGAACGCTGATTTCGCTCCAGGCGATTTCACTGCCCGCGGAATTGTAGTTCGTCGTTCTGAACAGGCGCCCCGTGGAAGAGCCCACCAGCAACGTCGTGGGCGCGCCGGGAACGAAGGCCGCCGAATAGAAAAACTGGCTCGGCGCGAAAGTCGCCAGGCCCAGGCTGGTCGGCGAAGTTTGCAATCCGTCGGCCGTGGCGAACGCGTCGGCGGAGAGCACGACGGCTTCCCGGGAAAACCCCGGTCGGGGTACGACGTTCACCACGGCGCCGCTGTATCGCCTGGTCCAGGCCCCGCCCCCGTCCTCGGAAACGTAGACTCCCAGATCGGCGTGCCCGGTTGGTTCGAAGGCCGACGCGTACAGTAAGTTAGGATTCAACGCGTCGTTGGCCATGCGTTGAAAAATGATCGGCGTCGACAGGACCTGCGTCCAGGTTCCGGCGCTCCCCGTCTGCGTACGATAGATTCCTTTCAGGGAAGTTCCCGCGATGATGGTCGACGAATTCGCCGCGGGCATGAGCAGGGAACGCACGCTCTTATCATTAAAGAAGGCGACTTCGCTCCAGTTCACGCCGCCGTCCGCGGTCTCCCAGAGTTTGCTGGTTCCGTCCAGACCGGCCGTGGAACTGAACAGGACATGGGCGGGATTCACGGGATCCTCCACCAGGGCCAGGGACGCGTGCGCGCGAATCGCCCCGGACGCCGAACTCCAGTTCAGGCCTTGATCACTCGTTTTATAGACCCCGCTGTTTACGGACGCGAAAAAGATTTCATTGGAATTGGTCGGGTTCACGGAGAGATCGAAAGCCGAAGCGTCCGCCAGGCCCGTGACTCTTCGCGTCAGGGTCGTGCCCCCGTCCGTGCTGACGTGGAAACCCCACTTCGAGCTGCCGCTCTTGTAGACCGTGCCGATGTACAGGATATCCGAATTCGCGTCCGCGCCGGAGACGGCCTTGATGCGCGTCCACAGTCCGCTTTCGATATCGCCGCCGGCGGTGGCGTTGTTGACGAAGGTAAACGAGCCGTTGAAGGTAGTCGTCTTCGTAATGGTGCCTTCCTTGAAGGCGATGTAGAGCGCGTTGTTCGTAACTTCCAGATCCGAGATACCGACGAAGCCCCCCGTCGTGATCTCGCTCCAGGTATTTCCCTGGTCCGTGCTCTTGTAGACGCGCCCCTTCTCCGTGGCCGCGAAAACATCCGAATTGGCGCGCACCACCACGGCGCGAAAGTCCGTATCCGTATTGGCCGTGAAGGCGGCCGAGGAGAGCGCCGTAAAACTCGCGCCCGCGTCCTGAGACCTGTAGAGCCCGCCGCTCAAAGCCATGTAGATGATGTTCGTGTTCCCGGCGTCGACGGCCAGATCGTAGGCCACCTTGGAGTCATTATCCGTCGGCAACCCCTGCGTGAGCAATTGCCAGGTCGTACCGCCGTCGGTGCTTTTCAACAAGCCGCGTCCGAAATGATTGGGCGCGTACATGATTTGCGCATTGGTCGGATCGAACACGAACGAATAGGTGGAATGGTTCAAGGGAACGCCGGTCAGGAGCGTCCAATTAGCTCCGCCGTCCTCGGACCGGTAAAAGCCGCTCGCGTCGTCTCCGGACGCGAAGAGCAGGCTGGGAGTCGAGGGGTGGTGAATGATATTGGAAACGAAACCGCCGGGAGGACTGAATTGATTCCAGGTATAATCCGGCTGGGCCGCGAACCACAACGCGGCCAGAAGCCAACCTTGCTCCTCCGAGGAATCATCCTTCGGCAGGCAACCCGCGAAACAGAATAGTAACGCGACCAACAGGATCTTTCGCATGCTTCCCTCCACGCGCTTCAGGCAAGGTCGGCTCAAAAGCGCAGGGAATATCCCAGCTTGAACGCGCGACCATCGCCATTCACATTAGACGAGCGAAAGTTCCCGTAGCCCGGGTTCAAGGAAAAGATCAATCCTCCCGCCGGTTCACGCGCCACTCCGCCGATGGTCGTTCCGGGAGAAGGCGAAACGGGCGGTTCGATGAAATACGCCAGGACCACGTGCGTAATGACGACGGCGACCAACCCGCCGGTCAACTGATTACGACGAGCATCAAGGTCAGCGCGCCGGATGATGCCGCCCGTGCGGGGATGCACGGCCAGACCCAGGGCTCCAATTTGACCGTAGAATTCCGCCGTGCGATTGCCCGGGGGATCTCCAGGAGGAGGCGGGCCGCCTCCCGGACCCGGAGGGGGCGGAGGTCTGCCGGCCTGGGCGATTTGCGGTAGAATTTCTTGTTCGTAGGGTTCGCCCGGCGGGATCCAGGGAATCAATGCCGCCAGCGCGTATATTTCCAATCCCGTAAAAAGATAACCCAGGTTGTTGCGACCGCCATTGTAAAAGCCGGACCAGAAGGGTATGAGGCTCTGGCCGGCCCGCGACCAGTTGGAACTGTATTCGGATCCATTGGCGCTTCGGGGCAGCACGGGATTGTTCCCGGCCAATCGGGTCGGCTCCGTTTTCGCGGGCTCTGTTTTTACCGGCTCTTTCTTGACGGGTTGCGTCTTAACAGGCACTTTTCGAACCGGTGCGGGACGAACAGGTTCTTTTTTGACGACTTTCCTTACCGGCGCGACTTTCCTCGGACGACGTCGTCGAACCGGTCTTTTTCTGGGCGGCTTGCGCGCGGGTTTGGTCCAGTTCACCTTACCGGGCAGCATCAGCTTGATGTCCCGCGCGCGATATCTTCGTACGCGTCCGCGTTTATCCGTGATGATAATGCGACCTTTCGTCAGCCGCGTCTTAACGTTCGTAAACTTCCGACCATTGCGAAGCACGACCGTATCCGCCCGGACCGATTCAGACGCCCAGAAAAGCGCGCCGACGAAAACCGGCGCGAAGATCAAAATACCGATTCGTTTACTCATCCACCACCAGTTCAATCTTTTCCACCTGGCCCTTTGGAATCATGATGCCCCGCTCTCCCGTAAACAGGCGATAGCGTTCCCCGCCCACCTGCTCGAGCAGTCCCATGTGCACCTTACCGCTTTTGAGATGCACGCGATACACATAGGTCGGTTCATCCGAAGCCCTGCGCACGCGCTTTAGAATTCGTTTCGCGTCGACTTTACGGACCTTTAGCGCGTCCGTCGTCAGTTCCTCGTTCCGCAATAGACGAAACGTTTCGAAGCGTCGCTTCAACTTAAGAGCATGATACCTGGAATCCCGCCCCGTGTCCACCGCCGGCTTCTCCAGCAGGGCTTTTTTTGCCGAACTCTCATTCAAAAGTTTACGGGCCCTGGACAGGGATTCCGCGTCCACGGTCCCCGAGTCGGCCGCGGGCTTGAGAGCATCATTCAACGAGGCGAACAGGGACTTGTTTACTTCCGAATATTTAGCGGCGCGGGTCACGCGGACATAGGTCCCGGGGGTAAGTTCACGCCTTTCACCGCGAAACAGTTCCGGCAGTTTCTTTTCCAGTTCGGCGCGGACTTTCGGCTTCAAACCGTTCTGAAAAGCAGGCAAATAGAGATAGTTGGCCGCCACGACCTCGGCCTTGCCTTCCGCCAGGCGCACGCGCAACCTTCCGGGGCGATTACCGTCGATCGTAAGGCGCGTTCCCAGCACCCGCACCAGATGACCGGGGGTTTGCACGGTCAGTCCCCGGGATTGCGAGATTTTTTCCGCCTGCACGAGAATGCGTCCGGAGTTCAGCTTCAGAAATAGTTCACGACCGCCTTTCGCGCCGGACGATTCCGTCTTGATGTAGGAAACGCGCGTGTCCGGTTCCAGCCGTACGGCCACGGACGCTTCACCGCGAAACTGAACATCACACACGGAATCCCGACCGCTGGCGATTTCACCGGCCGCGGGAACATCGCCCGCCTTGAGGACTTTATCTCCCGAGCGGCATTCGCCCAGACTCAAGGTAATGATTTCACCGGAGGCCGCCGACCCGCCGTAGATAAAGAAGATGCCCAGTCCCAGTAATACCGCCGCGGCGGCGGCCAGACCGCCTCCCAGGAACTTACCGCGCGAAGGCGAACGACGACTCTCCAGCGAGACCAGCTTCGGTCCCGGTTGCGTGGGAATGTAAGTCTCCGGCCTTTTCAGGTCGGCCAGTTCCGGCGGCAGATCTTTCAGGATTTCATCATCGCCCAGTTCCATCCCCGGTGCGTCGGAGATGGGCGAAGCCGAGGCGATGATGTTCAGCCCCCGCAGGTCACCCCCGGGGGCTCGCTGAAAAAAACCCCGGGTCTCCGTATACTCCCGGCGGCGCCGGGCGAAATCGGGAAACTCACGAGCCAGGGATTCGAGGCGCATGGATCCGGCTTCATCCAGGTCGTCCCAGAGGAAGCGCGCCATGAGAAGTTCGAATTCGTCTTCCGGCGTTTCGCTTTCGCTGCTGTTTATATTTCGCTTATCTTCACTCATGACTTGAATGTATTTCAAGGCGTCCCTTGAACGCCGAATACATCAGTTAATTTAATTTCATCAATTTTGATTCGCTTTCCCTCGAAAAAGTTCACTCTAAACCAATGGATCGTTTCTTGAGTTCCTCTCGCACAAGCTCATACGCGCTTAACAATCTGCGGCTGATGGTTCGGACGGAAAGATCCAGTTCACGCGCGGTCTCCTCCAGGGTTTTTTTGGCGATTTCCTTATTATACAATACACTTCTTTCGGGTTCGGGTAGACAGAGAATCGCCGCTTTAATTTCGGAAAGGAGCATTTCTCCTTCTACTTCGTTCGCGTGCCCTTGCGCGGGCGACGAGAACTGTTCCATGTCTCCCTCATACGCCTGGTCCCGACGACTATGTTCGGTTTTTTTAATGAAATTTAAAAAAGTATTATGAGCTATACGATATGCCCAGGCGGAGAAAGTGCCCTTATCCGGATCGAAGGAATCCCGAGCATTGAAGATTTTCAAGAATACATCCTGCGTGAGATCCTCCGCCACGTCCGCATTGCCCGAATGCTTCAGAAGGTAGCGATAGATCCGCACGCGATACTCCTCATAGAGGTCGCGAAATTCCTGCTCGTTGATGTGCCCCATTGAACCGGTCCCGCGGCTCGTGCTCCCTTCCGGAAAACGAACCGTGTTTGCGGGACTTCGACGAATTTTTCAGCGGGGATCCCCCATGGCACGCGGTTTTTTTATTTTTACAACCACCATCCAGGGCCCCGGGAGCGCCACTTCAGATCACACATTCATGTGAAAAAATTTCCGGCCGGCGTCCAGATCTCGGATTTGAGCGGGTATAGTCCAGTATGGATTGGCCGCGAATCGCGGTCATCGGGGAGCAAACCCATGGTCACGAAACAAAAAGAACAAATGACGAAAGTATCCTCACGAGCCCGTCGCGCCGCTCGGCTTGCAAGCGGCCTGCTGGCTCTAGCCGCCGTGCTTGTTCACTGTCAGAGTGAAACGCAGTCGGTTGAATTGCCCTTGCTGCCGCTCGCGGGAGCGGCCGACAACCTGGATCAAGACCTGACCGATGCCCTGGCGCGAAATCAAGTGACGACGCCCGTCATCGCCGTAAACGAAAGCGATGCCGTGGTGGAACTGGGTCGAGCCCTCTTCTTTGATAAAATTCTGTCGGGAGATAAAAACATTTCCTGCGCTTCCTGCCATCATCCCACGGCGGGTACGGGCGATGCCCTGCCCGTTTCCATCGGCGCCGGCGGCAGCGGCGGTACCGCCGATCGGATCGTGGCCGGCGGAGTGATGATTCCGCGAAACGCGCCGCCCTTGTTCAACCTGGGCGCCCCGTCGGCCAATCGCATGTTCTGGGACGGCCGGGTGCATCGCGACGCGACGACGGGAGAGTTGACTACTCCCGAAACCGGCCTGAACGGACCCAGCCCTTCGCTCGGGGCTATCGCCGTGCAATTGACGACGCCCCTGGCGGCGCAGGCGATGTTTCCGGTCACGTCCGATACGGAGATGCGCGGCAACACCGGTAATGAGGTTCGCGACGCGGTCGGTAATGAGGCGATATGGGCCGCGCTCATGGCGCGATTGGTGGGAACCGGCAACGGCTCCGCGGGCGGTATCGCCGAATATCGTTCCTTGTTCAGCGCCGCGTTTCCGGACGTAACCAATTACGACGACTTTAATTTCGGTCACGCCGCGCGAGCCATGGCCGCGTTTCAAATCTCGGCTTACACGGCGGTCAATTCGCCCCTGGATAATTTCATCGCGGGAAATACCGCCGCCATGAGCGACTCCGCGAAACGAGGCGGGCTGGCGTTCCTGGGTCGCCGCACGGGCTGCGCGCGCTGCCACAGCGGGCCGCTGCTTTCCAATTTCGATTTTCACGCCGTGGCGAACCCTCAGCTCGGACCCGGTGCCGGCGGCGAACTCGACGACCGGGGCCTGGCGCTGGAAACAGGCAACACGGACGACAACTACAAGTTTCGCACATCGCCTTTGCGCAATATCGAACTAACGCCGCCCTACACCCACGCCGGGGCCTACACAACCCTGGAAGCGGCGGTGCGCCACTACGACGATACGGCCGCCGGCATTCGCAACTACGACGCTTCCCAGCTGGGCCGCGATGATTTTATTTCAACGGTGGATACGGACACGACGCGGATCGAAGCCCGGGTTGCGGCGCGGGACAATCGCGTGCGGCGAGTCTTGAATTTAAGCCAAACCGAAGTCGACGACATCGTCGCCTTCCTCCAGGCCCTGACCGACCCCGCGTCCCGGGACCTTTCGTCCACGGAACCCACGTCGGTGCCCAGCGGGTTGCCGGTGGCGGATTGACGGGGGCGATTTCACCTTACAAGCGACTGTTCTAGTAGATCAGGCGAATGGCTCGAAGGGCGAACTTGCTGGACTTCAGGCTCCGGGCGGAGTCTTCTATCCGTTTCAGCGAGTTTCGCCCTGAACATGGACGCCAATCCCTACGCTTCCCTTCCCGCCGTCGAGCCCGGACCGCCGGCCGACGAACACATCGCCTCCGCCGGCCGCATGCGCAGGCTGGCGGCCACGACCCTGGATCTGGCCATTACCGCCATCGCCTGTTTCATGGCGCTGGTCTTCATATTCATATTCGAGGATCTATCCGGACGCAAGCTCGGGGCCATGTTCGATCCCATCGCCGCGGGAACATTTCTGCTGGTGGTTTCGGTCCTGCATCTACCCATGCTGGCCTCCGGGCGAACCATGGGCAAAAAGCTGCTGGGGCTTCGCATAACCCGCCGCGACGGCAGCCCGGCCGGGCCGGCGCGGTTGCTGTTTCTGCGTCACGGTCCCCACGTTCTGGGACTGCTGATCATCTTACTTTTCCTGGCCGGCAACGACGCTCGGGACACATCGCCCCTGGGCTTGCTGCTGCTCTTCCCCTTGTGTCTGCCGCTGGGCTGGCTGTTGATATTCAGGGAAGACCGGCGCACGCTCTTCGACCTGCTGGCGGATACGAAAGTCGTTCGCGCTTAACGTTTGCGATTGGCCGCTCGTTCAAAGGGCAAGGGCAGCACGTACTGGGTCAGCCTTTCGCGATTGCGGGATTGCAATTCGAGATTACGCAAAAGCATGGAAGGCGAAATCGTCGAGACCGGGACCACGCCCGACTCCGCGCCGCAGTAGGAGTTATCCATTTCCGGATCATCGCCCATGGCCAGTACCGAATCCAACGCGGAGAGCGGCGTGCCCACGAAGTCCACGCCGCGAATGGGCACTTCCTTGCCGTTGGGCATCAGCTTTACGGCGTGCATGATTTCGCCCTTGAAGGCCTGGAAGTCGTAGGAACTGGTATCGGTTTCGCCGCCCAGCACGTCCTTCACGAAAATGCCGTGGGGCTTTTTCTGGGCCTTCATTTCCTCCAGGAACATGCGCTTGAGCTCGTCCTGATCCACCGGCTTGCGATTCAATACGAAGAGATTGCCCATCCGCGAAATGGGTCTTTCGTAACCCATGTTGCGCGCGTGTCCGTTCAATTCCTTCTGGCCGGGTATGGGCATGGCCGTGGTCAGAAAATTCTTGAGGATGCCCTTCTCCACCAGCACGGCGCGCCGCGCGGCGCTGCCTTCGTCGTCGTAATTGAAATGGCCGATCATGGTACGCCCGCCGAACTTCAGCGCCGTGGGGTCGTCCACGATGTCGATGTAGTCGGGCGTGATGCGCTTGCCCCGCAAAGTGCGAAACGTAGCGCCTTCGTCCGGCGAAAGCAGACGCGAACCCTCCAGGCGATGCCCCACGACTTCGTGAAAGAACACGCCCGCCGCGATGGGAGACAGCAGTACCGGCCCCGAAAACGAATTCAGCTCCGGCGCCTTCTCCAGCTCGAAGAGGAGGTCCAAGCGATTCTTGACCAGCTTGAGAAAGTCCCGTTCCGAGGGCAGGTCGTTGGGATCTCCCTCGATGAGATTGATGTCCTGGGCAATGCCTTCGCCTTTGGGACTCAACAGCCAGATGTGGGCGCGTAACTCGAAGATGGCCGACTGACGCAAGAGCTCGGTGCCCTCCGAGTTCACCAGCAGGTGCTGGTTATGCCGCGAGGTAAACTCAATCCATGAATTCTTAATGCGCGGATATTTTTTAATCAGCGCGCCGGCCTTGCGAATCAGATACTTCCAGTAGTCCGTATCCACTTCGTCGAAGCGCGAATAGCGCATCTGCTTGACGGGCTTGCGTTTGACGCGCGAAGGCAGTTTACGATTGGGATCCACGAAATGCAGTTCCCGGGATTTCTTATCATAGTATTGCTCGGCCGCTTCGCGATAGCGCGCGTCCGTAAGTTTCCACAGGCCGTACTTGAACGCGTCTTCGCGGATCTCGGAGGGCATGTAGATGTAGTCCACGGACTCGTCCTTGTCGGAGTTGTCGTTCAATCCGCCGTGGGTCAGGTTGTCGTATTTGTAGGAGCCGACGCGAATATCGCAGAAGACATTGTTGGACGAGGACGCCTCATGGCGATTCACCGCGCCCAATCGCCCCCACATCTTTTCCGTGCGCTGATTACGAAACAGGTACGCCAGATAGTAGACCCGGGGTTTGCCGGGCTTCTTCAGGGTTTTAATGGTTCGCTGAAGTTCCTCCTTGAGGTACTTCTTTACGCGATTAATTTCCGCTCGAGTATAGAGGCCGGAATATTGATCGTAGAGATCGGCCATGGGGGCAGGATTTCCGACCCCGACGGTACGTCAAAAGGGATGCGCCGCGCCGGAGCCCTCCGGAAGCCCTCGGGGCGATTTTTTGACGGAAAATGATGCACCCGGAGCCGTCGGACGGCCCTGATTTCCCTTTATTATAACGGCGATGCGCCGCTCCCTGCGAATCACTATTCAAAATGTTTTCGACGCCGGTGAAACCCTGAACGGAGATCCCGACGGAACACGTTTTCCCCACGTGATTTCCATGGGAGATCCGGATTCCACGCCGCCTCCGGGACTGGATAATCGCCGTTCTCTGCGTGTGCTTTGCCACGACATAGACTGGGATACCCAGGGACTCGAAGGCCTGACCTATCCCGCTCCCGAGCACGGCGCGGCGATAATTGAATTCGGGCGGGAAGTAATCTCGCAAGCTCGGGAACGCAACGAACGGCAAAGTGTCCTGCTCCATTGCCGGGCCGGTATTTCGCGCTCCACCGCGGCGGCCTTGATGCTCTTGTATCTGGACGAAACGCGCGAAGAAGTAACGATCGCCGTAAACAGGGACGCCGAAACAAATGAGCCCGAAGAGCGGGCCGCCCAACGCCTCCTCACCGAGCGACCCAAAGCCCTGCCCAATCGCAGTTTGCTCCGCTTCGCCGACGAACAATTGGGCTCCGGTCTTTCTCAAGTCGGCGAGGAAATCCACAAGGCCTGGGCTGAAAAAGTACGCGGCATGCTGCGCGATTTGCGGTAACCATCGTTTCGGACGGGATTCGTCATACACGACCGGGAAAATGTATTGGAAGAACGTGCAATAGCGCGAAAAGTTTCGCGCGAAAATGTTATTGCGATTCGCTCAGGCCGGGCAAGCATGCGGCATGAGCGCTTCCATTTATTTTCGGCACGGCTGCATTCTCTACGTAGGCCTGCTGCCGGACTTGCCTGAGCATGCTCACATCGCCCCGGCG
>CAZGYS010000054.1:13563-17579 GCA_964530305.1 uncultured Leptospiraceae bacterium | reverse complement strand
CCTGGTGATGCTGGCACTCTCCTATGTTTCAGGTAAGAAGGTGTACGGATAGAACCCGCGCTTTCCCGCCGATGATCAGGGGCCGTTTTCCTGAAACGGGAAGACGGCCTATCTTCGACGAACCGCTTTCTTTTTGGCCGCGGGGGCTTTCTTCTTCACGGTCTTTTTCTTCGCGGCTGTTTTCTTGCTCGTGGATTTCTTTTTGGCGATCTTCTTCTTCGTAACTTTTTTCTTCGCCGCCTTCTTCACGACTTTTTTCTTCGTCTTCTTTTTCGATGCGGTGGAAGCTTTCTTTTTCGACGCGGTTTTCCCTGGCGCGGCCTTTTTCTTTTTCGGTGCCGCCTTCTTCTTCGCGGTGGTCTTTTTGGCCGTCGTTTTTTTCTCGGCCGGCGCGGCTTTGGCCGCGGTATTCGCTTCCACCGGCGTGGCGGTTTTCGCGGCGGACGAACCGCCTGATTTGGATTCGATCCAGGAGCGAACCACCGCCTGCAGGGCACCGCGGCGAGCCTCCGCTTCACTGATATCGGCGAAGGTCATGTAACGCGCCGTTCCGCCGCCGCCCTGTAACAGGGGATGATCTCCGGGAATGGTGGCTCCCGTATGAAACATCAAACTGACATGGGCCTTGGCGCGTGGGTTGAAGCTGGCCAGATTCCCTTCATAGGTGAAAGTCGGACTGCTCCACTTAATGCATTCGTCCATGCGACTGTCGGCCTTCAGGATAATATCCCGGACTCGCAACATGGTGTTCTTAAGAGGATGCTCAAAACTACGAAACCAGTTATCTACCTGTTGAGTTGACATAAAATGCTTCCTCCCATCTCCAAAACGACTCAATGATCGCAAGGTCCGCTATTTCAGCAATCACATATTTCAAGTCGCGTCACGGGCCGCGGTTAATCGCTCCGCCAGCTTGCGGACCTGTTCATGATTGGGATCGGTCTCGCGGGCGCGATCCAGCATTACCCCGGCTCGCTCGAAATCGCCCATACGGCGATAAATATCGCCCAGGTTCACTAGATTTCCGAGTAGATCGGGTTTGCGCATGCGACAACGCTCGCCGAAATCCGCCGCTTCCCCGAAGCGTCGCGCTTTCTTTAAGGCGAAAGAAGTCCGGTAGAGGATGCGCGCGCGCGACGGCTCCATTTCCGAATAGGTCGCCCCCAGTTCGGCGGCCCGATCATAACGACCCAGCTTGAATTGAGTTTCGAATAATTCCAGCAGCAACGCGGGACTATCGCCGAACTCGGCTCTTTCCCGCTCCAGCAACTCCAGCGCTTCCTCGGGGCGACCGCTTTCGCGCAGCTCTCGGGCGCGAGGAGGTGTTTCCGGATTGCCGGGATAGGCGGGGAGGGGCAGGGCGTCTTCGCGGTAGCCGATGCGCAGGAGCGTAAAGTCGTCCAGAACGCGGCCCTTCCCGCGAATGCTTTGCTCGATGCGATGCAAATCGCCTTCGCCGATTTCCACATGGCGCAGGAACGCTCGTTCGTCCTCATTCACGATATTGCGACCATCCTCGGAGCTGCCGGTAATGATGTCGTCGCGACCATCCGAACCGATGATCACCGCGTCGTCCGGCTTCATCTGGTAGGTTTTCACGTGCAGGCGTTTCTCGATGCCCTCGACGCCGATCTTGCGCATGAAAACGCCTTCCTCCAGGAAGCGCGCCAGGCCATTGCTGTAGAGAACGGCGGGCGGATGTTCCGCGTTCATGTAATACAGGAAGCCGGTTTTTTCGTCCACCAGGCCCACGATCAGGGAAATCAACATGCGCCCGTCGAAGGAGACGAAGACGTTTTGCAGTTCCAGCAGGCATTCCCGCAGCCATTGTTCGGGGTGCAGCTCCTGAGCTCGGGGCGAAAGCTGGGCGCGGGTGATCAAGGATTTGAAAACGGTCCCCAGCACCAGCGCGCCGCCGGCACCCTGCATGGATTTTCCCATGGCGTCCCCGTTAAGAAAAACGACGTAACGCCGCTTACGAAGAACGAGATCATGAATGGCGCACAAATCGCCGCCCAGCTCGGACTCCCATTTGCGAAAGCGAAAGGTCTTCTTCTGGCGAATCAAATACGAAGTGGCGACGATATTGCTTTCGGAGAAATCGCCCGCCAGGGGTTGGATCAATTGGGACGTGAGAAAATAATCGCCGTCCTGTTGCTGCTTGAGTTCGCCCAGGCGCGCCAGGGATTTTTCCAGTTCCAGCGTGCGATTCTTAACTTTGATTTCCAGGCTCGCGTTGAGCTCCTCCACCTGATTGTGTACGCGCGTAAAGCGATTGGCCAGTACCAGCGCGATACCCAGAATAAAAACCAGGAAGGTGTAGGGCGCAATCAAGGCCGAGTGAAAAAGGCCTTCCGTCACCAGGATGTCGTGAACGGAACCGACGACCAGGAACAGAACCCCACCGATGAGCGCGAAGGCGTCCTTGTTTCGATCCAGGGTCTGCAGAATGGTGACGTAAAGAATGTAAAGGAGCGCCGGGATCATCGAGAACATCCAGACGTACAGGCCCAGTTGCATGATCTTGTAGGGCGCCACCAGATCCACCGCGGCGATGAGCATCCAGACGGTCGTGAACACCTTGCCGAAAATCGTGTAGCGCTTGAGGAAAAAGCTCTCCAGGAAAATTACGAAGGACGAGCACATGATCATCAGGCTGAGCTGATCCACCTTCGTGCGCAACACGGCAAATTCGCCAAATAGAACCTCGGCGGCCTCGGTATTCGCGGAATAGAACACCCCGAAGAAAACACAGAATAAACCGAAATACAGGTTATGGCGATCCCGGGGACGTCGCGCGGCCAGCAGCAGGTGATACATGCCCACGACCACGAAGACGGCGATGAGCATCAAGGCCGCGGTCACGTCGCGCGAAAAGCGAAACAGGACCAGGTCCGCCGTACCGATTTCGATGCGCGGGCCTCGCATCATCAGGCGGTAGCGATCGTCATGGGAAAGAACCACCGTAAGCATGTTCGGACCGTTCGCCTTGAAAGCGCGTCCCGGGATCGTTCGCACCAGCCGGCGGTCGTAGGCCGTCCGATAGGGCTCCCGCGATCCCAGCGAGCCGAACTCCACGTCATTGAGAAAAAAACGAGCCGTTTCGCCGATACTGCCGCTTTGCAACGCCAGCGCATCGCCTTTTCGCGCGAGGCGATTCAATTCCTCGGTCAGGGTCCATTGCAGGGTGACGAAACCGCGATGGCTCTTGAAGGGCTCCTGCTTATCCAGAAGGACGGGAAGCTTTATGGGCGAACGCGCTTCCCCGGCCTTGCGAGGCTTAAGATAAGAACGCTCAAAGCCGAGGCGATAGTCCCAGTGGCGGTTCAGGGAAACGATGGTCCCCTCGGGCGCGCAGCCGATCAGGGAGAACACACTGACGACGATGAGCGGAAGCAGACTTCCCGAGCGCGGCCGGCGATGGTGCATATGACCATTCAGCCATCAAAACCGTACATTGGACAAGAGAAATACATTGTCCTTAAAATTAAAAATCACGAAATATCGGCGACGGTCATGGAACGCCGAAAAAACCGCGGGAAAGAGCTTCAGCCGTACAGACGCGTGGAAACGCCGGCCGCGTTCATGCCCCGCTCATGGGACAGCAACCATTCCTTCCGCCAAACGCCGTAGGCGTAACCGGTCATGTCTCCGTCCGATCCGATCACGCGATGACAGGGAATGATCACCGCGATGCGATTCTTGTTGTTGGCCTGCCCCACCGCTCGTTGCGCGTTCGGATTGTCCAGGTCCGCGGCGATTCGGCCGTAGGAACGAGTCTCGCCGCAGGGAATGTCCATGAGATACTTCCACACCTGGCGATGGAATTTCCCGCCGCGCAGATCCAGCGGAACCGAAAACGAAGTCCTTTCGCCGCGAAAGTACTCGTCGAGTTCACGCAGACATTGCTTCAAGTGAGTAAAGGCGTTGCGCGCGGTAGGTTCACCGACGCCCGGACCCAGGTCGAGAAACGAAGGACGCGCCGGGGAGGGCGACTCGGTTTCCTCTCCCAGGAA
>CAZGYS010000054.1:0-13553 GCA_964530305.1 uncultured Leptospiraceae bacterium | reverse complement strand
CTCTCTCATTGGCCAGAATTTCGATCACGCCGATGGGCGAATTGTACACGGCCCGGGAATCGCCTCCGGACGGACTTGAACTATCCATGCTTTCCGCTCTCATTTTCGCGCACTCCCATTTTCCAGCAGCCACTCCAGCAGGTCCCGGGAAGTGGCCAGCATTATATCCTGTACATTATCGAAGCCGGCCTCTCCCCCATAATAGGGATCCGGTACGTCCGGGACGGTCTTCGCGCCGGCTGCGTTCGGATCGAATTGTCTGAACATGCGCACCTGCTCGCGTTGTGCGTCGGACCGCGCCAGCGCGAGAACATCGCGGTGATTGGAGGCGTCCATGGTGAAGATGTATTCAAACTTTTCAAAATCCCGGCTCTTGAACTGCCGGGCCCGGCCGCCCAGTTGAATGCCGCGACGAGAGGCTGCTCGGCGAGAATTCGCGTTCGGCGGCTCCCCGGTGTGATAGGCCCCGGTGCCGGCTGAATCAATTTCGAACCGATCGGCCAAACCCTGTTCTTCGACCAGGTGGCGAAACGTACCTTCAGCCGCGGGTGAACGGCAAATATTGCCCAGGCAAACAAAGAGGACCCGAATTTTTTCCATCACATCTGGTCCCCGAGGACCGGCTCAATCCACAAAAAACCCCAATTGGGCGGAAATTTCAAGTATTATTATGTCGCTTTTGGGGCGGTGCAACGATAGACGGTGCACGGGTTACGGAGCAACGGTGGAGCGAGTGCCTGGTGTCAGAACAATAGCGACGACAGCTTACGGCGATATTCGTTCACGAGCGGCCCTTGATTGCCCAGGAGATGAAAGCAAGTCACAAGATCGTCCTTGAGCGTCCCGCGCTCGGCCGAGGGTGCCGCCTCGATCCGCCCGGTGAAAAAGTCCAACGCCTCTCGCTCGCGACCTTCCTGGAAGAGCCGGGCCAACCGGGCCGGAGCCGAATCGCCTTCCCCGCCGGCGTCCGCGCCATTTCGATCCAGGAAGGCCAGCAGGGCTTCCCGAGCATCGGAATACGGACCGCCTGGCGCAGCAAGGGCCTCCGCCAGAGCACGGGTTTTTTTCACCGCGTCAGGTAAGGATGTCTCCACGCCCGCCAATGCCGCGGGCAATGCCTTCCAGATAATTTCCTGTGCCGAGGATGCCATGGGATCGCCCGCCGCGCCGGTCAGCACCTGGTCCGCGGCTGCCAGCGGATCCCGAGCGGCCAGCTCTTGCAGGGCCTGTGCCGCTTCATTGGGCAGGTACTCCTTCAAAAAGGCATTCACCTGTCGCTCCGGAAGAGCGCCGACGAACTCGCCGCGCACCTTTCCATCCACGAACAACTTTACGGCCGGGATGCTGGAGATCTGGAACGCGGCGGATACATTGCGATTCGCGTCCGTGTCGATTTTGGCCAGCACGAATGCGCCGTCGTGGGCCTGTTCCACCGCATCCAGTACGGGACCGAGGACACGGCAGGGGCCGCACCACTCGGCCCAGAAATCCACCAGTACGGGAGTGGTCCGGGAGCGCTCCAGAACCTCCTTTTCGAAAGTTGCGTCGGTTACCTCTAATGCCATGCGAGAGGCGAACCCCGTTGCGGGGGTCCGGTCAATACTTTTTTAAGTTATTAAACTCGGGTTAAAATCACGCCAAAACCGGAAAACGGATGACCTGTAGAGGGCCTTGAACGATAATATAATCGTATGGATCTAACCCGCGATTTCGCTCGGCTCAACAAGAAGTTGAAGGATTCCAAAACTATCGATGTGCCCCTCCGCACGTTGCGGTCGGAACAGGAAGCATTTATCTACGGCCTGGCCAGCAAGGCCCTCTCATATCTGGAACAATCGCAGTTGGACACGACCTTGCACATGGTTATGTCCGAACTATTGAAGAACGCGGAGAAGGCGGTTCTCAAGAAGCTCTACCTGAAGAGTAAGAAGATCGATCCGGCCAAGGTGACCGAGGACCACATCAAGGACTTTCATCGTATTTACAAGGACTCCATCCTGGAGCTCCGTGAACTGGCCGTTAAACTTAAGCAGATCGTGGTTTTCAAGGCGCGCATCACGAAGGAAGGCCTGGAAATCATGCTGGAAAACGGCGGCCAGCCCGACGCCCGGGAAACCGAATTTCTGAAACGTAATATCGAATTCGGGAAGGAGTTCACCAGGATCAGCGAACTCAAGGACAAGAATTTCGAAACCGGCGAAGGCGATGGTCTGGGTCTGATTCTGGCCATGATGTCCATGAGCTTCGGCGGCCTGGATCCGCGTAGCCTGAGCGTAACTTCGAAGAGCGGTAAAACGTCCTTTCGAATCATGATCGAACCCAATCGGGACATCGCCGCCAAGCTCGGTAAGATTGAAAAAGAAATTCTGGATGAAGTGGAGGCTTTGCCGTCCATACCCCAGAATATTCAGAAGACCATGGAACTGTGCAAGTCGGAGAAAAGCAGCGCGAAGCAAATCGCCGACGAAATTGAAAAAGACCCCACTATCGCCAGCGCCATCATCAAGCTGGCCAATTCCGGCGGTTTCGCGGGCGGCTCGGTCAAGGAATTGCTGGAAGCGGTCAAGATTGTCGGACTGCGAAACATCTCCGGTCTACTGCTGCAAATCGGCACGTTTAAGATTCTTCAGGACCGCTACGGCGTGTCCGGAGAGCTGGTGGATCACCCGGTACGAGTCGCCTACTACTCGCGTCAACTGGCGCGCCAATTCAGAATGGCCGGCCTGGCGGACCAGGCCTACGTGGCCGGGCTGTTGCACAACATCGGCAAGATCGTTCTGCTCCACACCATGGAGGATCGAGATACCTTTGAAAGCATCGCCGAAAAGCGCGATTCGCGCAGTCGCATCAATCTCGAGGAACTCCAATGCGGCGTGAGCCACTCCATCATCGGCTCACTACTGGCGCGAAAGTGGAACTTCCCGGATCTACTGTGCTCAACGATTGAGTTTCACCAGAAACCGTCCGAGGCCACGAAGGAAGTTAAGGACCTGGTCTTTCTGGTGTACCTGGCCAATGCCATGGCCGAGTTCGGACAGGGCCGCATGCACTTCTTCGCCGTGGAGCCGGACGTCCTGGCGAAGTTCAACATCACCTCGGATCAGGCCTTCAGCATGCTGGCCAACAATCTGCAGGGAACCTACGAAGCCGCGACCATGTAAAGACGCGTGACGACGCGAAACAGCACGACGTCCAATCGCCTCAGACGCCCACCGCGAAACCGTAAAGTACTCGGCGCTTCAACTTCTGTAGGCCCGAGGTGAAGCGATAACGCGTGAAGCCGGGTCCCGGTTCCAGATACCGAAACAGCGCTCCGAAGGGCAGGTTCTTATCAAAGGTATTGGTCCAGCTGATTACGCCTTCCAGCTTGAGTTCGTCGTCATTACCCGCGCCCGGATCCGTGGGGATGGTAACGATAACACGATCTCCGGGTTGAAGTTCATGATGACCCGTCAGGAATAGACCCAGCGGCAAAACATCCAGAATGACGAGATCGTCCTCGGTATCCTCACCTTTCACGTGAACGAAGTGTGCTCGCGGGAGTCGCAGAAGATTCTCGCGTACGAATTGAAAATTAAGTTTATCGGAAACCAGCAGGATCAAGGCGACGGCGGCCGGCAACCAGACCAGCAACGAAAGCGTCACCTGCTTGCCGATGCGGGGCAGCAAGAGCGGATCGATATAGTAGATGGTCAACATGGAACCGGCGAAAATAAACAGGATTGCCGCGGCGATGGTGTTAAACGGCGTCCAACTGGGATGAAACAGGGGCGGCGGAGGTTGCAATTGCATCTGAGTGTCCGTCATCCACTTCTCGTATTCCTTCTGGCACGATACGATTTCCATATCGTCCGCGTCCACGCCGAGAATATCCAGGATATTACGCGCGATGACCATCCGGGCCTTGCTCAACAAGTATTCCAGGTAGGAAAAGCCGGCAATCAAGAGCAGGGGCATGAGGTAGTTCCAGGAGCCGCCGCGAAATAGAAAATAATCGAAAGCAGTGTGATACGCCCAGGGGATGAACAACGCCAGGACCAGCAAGCTGAAGCGCCGACGCGTAATGGTGTTCCAGCCGCCCTGTTCGGGCTTGTTGCAATGATAACGATACGACAGAAAATACGCGATGACGCCCGAGGCGAACACATGCAGGGGTACGGAGCTGACGCAACGCATGAGAATGACGAAACCGTCGTAATTCACCGCGTAGTGTAGATTCTCCGCGAATGAAAAGCCCAGGCCGATGAGAATCCCGTCGAACATGCCCTCCACGACCGTGAAGTCCCCGCGGCTGCGGCGAATCATGTAATATAATAGCGCGAAACGCAGACCCTCCTCCACCAGGGAGGCGTGAATGGCGGCGCGGATAAAATGGTTCGTGGTCCGCGGCAACGCCGACTGCACGAAGATCACGACTACGCTCACCAGCATTCCGAGAAAGAAGGCGCGTGACTGCGCCACGGGATCTCGCTTGAAAACGAAGTTGCGAAAGTAAAACGCGAAAAAGAAAAACACCGGGATCAGGGCGATGAATATTTTCAGACTGTATTCCGCTGTTGTCGTCATGATTGAGGAAACCCTGACTCGTCGCGGTTCTTCGCGCAAGCCGAAAAAAACCCGCCGTCTTTTTTTGACGGCGGGTTTCGCGCTCCCGAGGGAGTCGCTTTATTCGTTCAACCTATCAGACGTTCGCCTGGCGGCTGCGATTGTAGGCGAAGATACCGCCCAGGCCAATCAGGGCAATCAGCAGGGTCGCGATGAGCACTGCTTTGTTGCCGCGAGCGGCGTTCATCAGGTAGGCGGCCAGAGCGGAACGCTCGGAGTCGCCGATACGCTTCAGATGAACCTTGCGAATCTGGATGTTCGCGTCGTAGACGCCTTTCTTCCATTTGTCGTTGGTCCAGGTCAGCAGAACCATGGTGTTGCCGCCGGTGAGATCCAGAACGGTGTCTCCCTTGCGATACTTACTGGTTCCTTTCTTTGCGCCTCGCTCACGAACCTTAACCGGGATTTCCATTTTACCGGAAACGCCGTCAGCCGCTACAATCACGTCGAACTTGTTGTATCCCGGAGGAACGATAACCGGCAGGTTATTGTAGTTCTTCGCTTTAACGACGACCTTGTATTTACCGGGCTTCAGGTTACGGAAACAGAAACCGATGGTCTGATTTCGCCAGTAGGTGCGAACGGAATTCTTGTCCCAGAACCACTTACCACGCGTCAGGCAATACTGGTGAGCGCGTCGCGTAGCCTTGCTGCGCATGCGAACGTAACGCTTATACTTCAGTTTAACACGCTTGATTTGGATGTTGGCGTCGTAGACACCTTTCTTCCAAGCGTCGTTTTTCCATTTCAGCAAGAGGTCGGTATCTCCCTCTTCGATGTAGACCAGCATACGTCCACGATAGTAGCGCTTGTCGGAAGCACGGATGTGCAGGCCGCCTACGCTGCGGTTCGTGGTTTCGTTGAATACGTCTACGTTATAGGCCTTGTAGAAGTCGGGCAACGGACCGTTCTGGTTTTTCGCTACGACTACCAGCTTATACCAGCCGGCTTTACAGTTATTGCGAACACGCAGATACAGTTTTTGATTCGCCCAGTAGGTATGAATACCCTTGATCTTGCGACCATAGCCGAGTTTATCGCGTGCGATTTTAATCGCCGCTTTAGCAACGCGAATGCGAGCGCGGATAGCTTTACGTTTGGACTTATCGCCCTTAGCGGCTTTGTGCTCGGCGCGCAGAGCGCGAACACGCTTGCGAGCAACCTTGATGGCCGTGCGCAGAACCTTGCGTTGTGCTTTCGTTACTACTACATTACCGGTGCGTCCTTCGGGAGTCGTATACCAACGTCCCTGGGATGCGTCCAGGCTGATGGTTCGGTCGGTACATTTGCCGCCCGCGCCGCCGTCGGATACTCCGCCGTCGCCGTTATCGCCGGCATCGGCTTCGTCGTCGTTATCGCCGGTGTCGTCGCCGTCATCGTCGTCGTCATCGTCGCCGTCGGGATCGGAATCGCCGCCGTCGCCGTTATCGCCGTCGTCCTGACCACCATCGCTGGGGTCGTCACCGTCGTCGGTGCTGTCCCCGTTGGGATCGGTATTATCATCATCGCTGTTATCGCCGTCGTTACCACCGGTGTTGTCACCGCCGGTCGAACCGCCGTTATCGCCGCCCGTGTTACCATTGTCGTCGCCGCCGGTAGAGCCGCCGTTATCGCCGCCCGTGTTACCATTGTCGTCGCCGCCGGTGGAGCCGCTATCGCCACCCGTGTTGCCGGTGTCGCCCGCGTCGCCGGTGCCGGTTCCATCGCCATCGCCGGCGTTATCGCCGTCTTGCGTGTCGACTACCGAGCTCGCGTCGGAGTCGGCAACCGGTGAACCAGTAGTGGTCTCGGGAGTATCCGGACTATCGCCGGGGCCGCCCGCGCCAGTGGTTTCACCGACAGCCGGTATAAGGAACAACGGATCATCGCCGCCGCCGCAATACAGGCCGACCGACATCACCAGTAACGTGATTGCCCCCAGTCTGGCAATTCTTGTAGTTTTCATATAATCACTACCTCCAGTAGATGTGAATCATGGTATGATAAATGTCAGCCCGTGGGCTCCATGAATTCAGTATTGAATAAGACGGATCATTTGGTGGAAATCCTGAAGAGCTCGAAACCATTAAAAATCGAGTCCCGGTTTTTTTTACCGACGCGCCGGGATTTTTTTTTGAACGCGACATAAGTAGTCCATTTTACCCGTTCAAACCGTAAAAAGTGCTGTTTTTGCGGGTTTTTTTTAATCTTTTCTTAGTCCTAAAATAACCATAGCAACACCGAAAAATAAGTTTTCCCAACCATTTTATTTGAGAATTCTTATAAGAATGTTTGAGCAGTACCTCGATTTTATGAGGTTCTTGTTAGCGTCGTTCCGTCCGGGCCGGGGGATTTTCGAAGGGCGGGCCCGGGGGCGACCTGGTATCTTTTGAAGGGGCTTCGGGCGGCTCGATATCATGAAAAAAAGTCCGCTCGGTACCCTAATTTAGTAAGCTGAAACGTCGATAGTACCATCGTGCACGCCCCGCGGATCACAGTTACCGCCCTGCTTCTATGCGCGACCCTGGTCTTCTCCATTCGAGACTCGGTCGCTCGTCCCGTCGTGAAAAAGCCCGGTAAGCCGAGTCCCGTGCTGTTCGTGCTGGACGCCTCGGGTTCCATGGCCATCGGTTTCGGCGAAATTTCGCGCATGGCCGCCGCCCGCACCGTTCTCATGGAACATCTGGTGCGACTCAAGTCCGAGGTGCCCATCGGGCTCATGGCCTACGGCAACGGCATTCAGGGCTGTCACTCCTCTCGTCTTTATACTCCCATCAGCACCGGTAATCGCGATTTCATGACTCAGACGATTCGGCGCATGTATCCGGCCGGCCGCACTCCGCTGGCCGCCACCCTGCGCATGATTCGCCGGGATATCCTGCCCAAACATCCCGGAACGCGAGTCATCGTAATTTCGGACGGCGCCGAATCCTGCGGGGGCAATCCGGTGGTCGAAGCCGCCAAACTGCGCCTGAGAGGCGCCCGGGTCAGCGTCATCGGGCTTTCCGTGACCAACAGTACATCGCGTCAACTGGGCGCCGTGGCCCGCGCCGGCTACGGACGCTACCACCGCGTGACCAATCGCCTTGATTTCGAAAGAGCCTTCCACGGCAGTCTGCACTCGGATCCCCGGCGGGCACGGAACGCTTACGTAGAACGCAAATGGAATAATACCACCCGACTGCCCTACGCGCGCCCGCTACCCCGTAGAATCACGCCCCGCCGCGCGCCGCTGGTCAAACCCCTGCCGCCTCAAGTGGAACCGCCCTTCGTGCTGACCGCCGTCCGCAAAAAGGAAGTCCGGGGCGATATCACGGTGTTCACCGTGGATTATCGCTTCAAGGGCTTCCCCGGCGGCGATTATTTCGTGAGCGCCCTGATACTTCCCAATCCCGCGCATCCCGGACCTCGGGGACGCATTCGCCCGGGAGATGCATTGCTTTCCATGGCCGGCGAAACCTTCTACGGCGTTCGGGCCGGAAAAGGTCGGATCGAACTGGAAATTCCTTCAGTAAAACTGGCGGGACGACCGATCTTTGTTCAGGGAGAACTGTGGAAAACCACGGAAGTGCCCGGGACCGTTTACATTTCAAACAGTCTGGCGCTTCAATAAAAGATGCCGGCGAATGCTTCCTTCTACACATTTCTAACTCGTTCCCTGCGCCCGACGATCATCGGCATGAATATCGCGTTTCTGGCCGCTCTGGGGCTGGGGTTGATCGAGTTTCCGGCGCTGGCGTGGAAGGGCGATTGGACTTCCCTGCCTGGAGCCGTGTCCCTGCTGTTCGTGGGCGCCCTGCTCTACTCCTTTACATTTAATCTTTTCTTTTTCGCGGCGCGATTCACCGCGGCACTGGTTTCACACCTGGATCGTTTCTGGCCGGCGCTGGTGCCCGGCCTGGTAACGTTCCTGCTGGTAGGCGAACCCATGGCACGGCGGCTGCTCGGCTATTTCGCGCCGGGCGACACGGCGGGAAACATACTCCTGGGCGGACTGTTTATTCTCGCGGCCCTGGGACTGTGTTTCCTGATTCTGCATGTCTTTCCCCTGCTGCGAAACATCAACTCGTCCTTGATGCTCTTCGCCGCGCTGGCCGCGCGCGTCATCGCCCTGCCCCTGGAGAGTTTACCCCCGGAGCAAACAATCGCCGGCTATCTCCTCTTTGCCGTTACGCTCCCCGTACTCGGAGCGGGCATCTACGCCGTGCTGCAAATTCGCTTTCTCCAGCACCTGGCGCCCCTGCATGATTCTCCCAGCGTGCCTGAAAACGCTCGTCGCGCGGCCTGGGTCCTGGCGGTCGCCGCGGGCCTGCTCCTGTTCTACGTGGTAACCCTGGGAGAAGGCATTAGTCGGGAAACCCGTTTCGCTCTCTACGTGCCGGGAGCTTGCGGGCTGACCTTGAGTTTGCACTGGTCCCTGACCGCCATGAGTTTGAATCGCATGCATGCGGCCCGGGATCCCCTGCCCCTGCTCCGCGATTCGGAACCCCGCTGGTTTCTGGGAGCCGCGGTCGTGCTGTCCCTGACGGCGCTCGGCTTTTCTCTCTCGATTTTTCCCAATTACGCCGCCGCCCGCGACATCGCCGCCAGGGGCGTGCTCAGCCACGAAGTCCTGACCCTGGCCGGGTTCGTCCTGGACGGCGACGGAGACGGCAATTCGCGCTGGCCCGGAGGCGATCCCGATGATCGCGATCCCTGCGTGCGCCTGGATTTTCGCGGGCGCTGCTCGGACGACGCTTCGCCCGGAACCGGACCGGCGAATCTGGCGGGCAAGAACGAACTACCGCGCGGGTCATCGCGCTCCAAAACCCGCCACGCGCGCGTGCTGTTGACCATCGCCGGCGCCGATTTCGCGCGAAGCGAAGTACAAAGCTTACTGAAGGGCGTGGGCGCGAGCACCGACGTTCAAAGAGTATTTCTGCCCGGCAAGGCGCCCGCGCGAGCCCTCCGGGGAATCTTCCAGGACCTGGACGGGCTGGAGGAACGTCGCGGAATCGTCCGGCCCTCGATTTTTTCCCGTTTCGCGGCTCGGGGCATTCGCACGGTTTGCGGCGGCTACGACGGCGGAAGCGGGTATCTTTCCACGGCCGCGCAAGCACGATTGGATCGGGGCTGCCAGGTCCACGTCCCCCTGTCACCTTCCGCGAAAGCGCCTTCGCCGGCGGAGACGGCCGCCTTCATGATCAAAAAGAAGCGCTACTACAGGGAACGCTACAGCATCGTGTGGATCCATCACGATTACGGTCGCGGAAAAAAGCACGTCGCGGACACGCGGGAACTGGCTGCGGCCCTGGGCAAACTTCCGGACGATACTCCCGGGGTGCTGATTCTCATGGGCGCGGGCAAGGGGGCCTACGCGGACGCCTATTTACTCGGCCCGACTTCGGACGCGAAGTCCGGGGACGACGTGAAGGATGCAAGCAATCCAAACGACGCAAGCGACAAGTCGGACGCGTCCGATGTCGCGTCATTGCGGGAACTATTGAATGCAACGGGCGGGCGCTGGCTGCGATTGGAACCGGCCGCCGTACGTCGCGTGGGTACGGGAGAGGCGCAACGTCCGGCCTGGTTTAGTGCCTTCGCCCGGGGACTGGGCGATAAACGCGCTTTTCATACTTTCGCGCCCCGGGCCGACGGGATTCAATCCTTCGACGGCATCACCGGAGCGCGCTGGTAACTTTTTCGCGTGCGCGGCTTATTTGCCCGCGGCGTTGACGATTCCCAGAAACGCATCCGCCTTCAAGGACGCGCCGCCGATGAGGCCGCCGTCCACGTCCGGCTTGGCCAGAAGCTCGCCCGCGTTTTCGGGCTTCATGCTGCCCCCGTATTGAATGCGAATGGACTGGGCCGCGGCTTCGTCGTAGAGTTCGGTCAGCAGCTTGCGAATAAAGGCATGCACTTCCTGCGCTTGATCCGAGGTAGCGGTCTTACCCGTCCCGATGGCCCACACCGGCTCATAGGCGATGACGCACTTCACGGCGTCTTCCTTGCTGATGCCCGCGAAACCGCCGCGCACGTGATCCTCGACCACGTTCTCGGTCTTACCGCCTTCGCGTTCCTCCAGGGTTTCGCCCACGCAGACGATGGGCAGCAGACCGTCGGCCAGGGCCTTCTTAACTTTCTTGTTCACGGTCTCATTGGTTTCATGAAAATAAGTGCGTTGTTCGGAGTGTCCGAGGACGACATAGGTTACGCCCACGTCCTTCAGCATATCGCCTGAAACCTTCCCGGTAAAAGCGCCCTGATCCTCCCAGTGCATGTCCTGCGCGCCCAGGGAGACATTGCTGCCCTTGACGACGTCATTGACGGCGGACAGGGCCGGATAGGTGGGGCAGACGACGATGTCGACGCCATCGACGCCCTTCGCGGCATCCAGGACGCCCTGCGCCAGAGCTCGGGATTCCGTCGCGGTTTTGTTCATCTTCCAGTTTCCGGCGATGATGTATCTTCTCATGTCTACCTTCCTTGTGGTTGCGTATTGCGTGCTTGCTGTGGTTTCCGGGCGATTCGCTCAAATTCAGCTCCGGGGAGGCCGCCAGAGTTTCGGGTCGATTCAGGAAAGTAAACTGGAATTAAAATGCTGAATCTTGCGGTTTATCCACGCTTTTCTCACATTTTAACAACATTTTTTCGGAAAAAAAGTACTACAGGATCCCCCGGATCGGCCGATTTTATGTTCAGGTGCACCAGGCAAGGATGCCGGTCCCTGAAACAAAAATACGGACGATTGCACGGAGGCAATTATGTCAACGAATGACCTGTATAAAGATATGGATCCCGAATACAGCGCTCGCGCGTTTCGCGCCGGCCGCAAGGTATTGAGCAGCATCGAAAGCGATACCATCCTTCCCGAAAACGGCCTGCGTGCCGGAGCTCTCCTGAACGACGATCAGATGAGCGTAGTCCGCAATATTAGAGAACGTCGCCTGGCTCCCGTCCTGGATCGCTTCGCACGCGATTAATCCGCGCGAAGACGTGGAGTGGGACGGCATAACCCGGGGCGACGGCTACAAGCCCGAGTTCGCGCGCATGCGCCATAAACTGGCCGACGCCGCGCGCGATTACAAGTGGTCGCTGGTGCTCCGCTATTTGAAGGAATGGCCCTGGATGATCAATGGTTTTCGTCCGGGGGGTCGTGCCTGGTATACGCCCCTCCATCAGGCCGCCCACGGCGGCGCGCCGGTGAAAGTCGCCCAGGAACTAATTGAACTGGGTGCGTGGCGAACACTTCGCACCCGGGACGGCGAAACGGCGGTGGACATCGCCCGCCGACAAAGCCAACGGGGACTCATCAACATCCTCACCCCGACCTATGAAATTCGCCTGCGCGACGCCGAGCGCCGGGCCATGCAAAAGAACCTGCACCAGGTCATCCACGAAGTCACCGCCGAATACGACGACCTGGCGCGTAAGCAGGAACTACGCCTGCCGGAACTCGAGGTCCTGCTGGAAACCGGCGAAGAGTTCTGGTTTCCCGTCCCGGGCATGTACGGCGGTTTCTGTTACGGATTGGATCCCGACCGTGATCATCACGTACTCGTCGTCGAAAGCTGGTCCCGGGTCGTGGGCGGTTCCGGTCAACGTCACGAAGTCACCGCCGACGGTTACGAACTAACCGACCGCGGCTTTGTTTAGCTCTCGTCGTATACAAAGGTCACGGGGTTGTCACGCATCATGCATCTCCGGCCTTTCGCGCGGGCCGTCATTTCATGTGAGTCTTCAAGAACTCATCGACGCCTTTTTCGAAGGCAGCCGGATCGAAATTCCAGAGGCGCGCGTGCTTACCGCCCTCGATGACGCGAATCGCCTTCGGGCCCTTGTATAGATCATGCAAGCCTTGCGAATGACTGGGCGGAAACAAACTGTCCTTCGTTCCGTGCACGAAGTAGATGGGAACGTTCGTAACCTTGCCCACCGCGACCGCCGCGCTGTTTGAGGAATCGAAACCGCCGCGTTTTTGAAGCGACCAGTGCAGGAAGGAACGATACCAACCGGGCAGGAACGCGGGCGCCGCCTCCGTATCCTGAATGAAACGTCCCGTGCTGTACATGGGATTCTCCGCGATGACCGCCTTGACTCCCTCCAGCTTCGGCAGGGCAATCAGGACCGAGGTGGCGCCCACCGACGTACCCATGGCGATGACCGTTTTATACTTCTTCTTGAGTACGCGATAAATGTCGATTACGTCCTGATGCTCCCGGGCGCCGAAGCTCAGCTTGAACTCGGGGCATTTCGATTCGCCGTGGCAGTGCATGTCCGGCATGTAGTAATCATAACCGCGCTCATGAAAGTACTTGAGAAAGCGATAGCCCTCGCGGCGATCCGCGCCGCCGCCGTGCATAAAAAACACCGCGCAACTTCCACGACGCCCGCGACAGGCGCCGGCCAGACCACGCTTAGCGGCTCCGGCGGGAACGAACCAGGCCGGCAGTTCCAATCCGCGTTCGGTGGGAAATTTTGTTTCCTCGAACTTGTAGGTCTTGAGCAGGCGCAGGTTGCCGCACTGCTTGCCCCAGCCGGTTTTTTCACCGCGATGGGGCGGGCACCAATCCAGGCCCGGACGTTGCCAGGCCGGCCGTAGCGCCAGGGACGTAAAATAATAGGCGATACCCACGCCCGCCGTCAGCAGAACGCCGAGGGTCACCGCGCCCGCGATAATGATTTTCTTCATGATTGCCTCTTCCCGATCTTTTTCCTCCATGATGGCCGGAACGGAATTTCTTCGTCAACAGGATATCTCCCGTCAAAATGGGTTGCGCGCAATCGCCGCGGCCCGGATTAACCTACCATGACTCGCATCGTCGCCATTGGGGATTCCATTACCTGGGGGTACCCCGACGGCTATTCCTGGACCGCTCTCACGGCCGAGGCGCTGGATGTCGAAATTCGCAACATGGGCATCAACGGGGACACCCTGGAGGGCATGCAGTATCGCCTGCAGGAAGACGTCATCGACCGTAAACCGGCCC
>CAZGYS010000053.1:8523-17694 GCA_964530305.1 uncultured Leptospiraceae bacterium | reverse complement strand
GTCGCGGCCGACAAGAAATTGCTGGAGGATCTCTTCGCCGATATTCCCTGGTCCACGCCCGAGGTCTACGCGCTGCAGACCGCCCGCGCCCGTGAGCTCGGTCTCAAGACGGCGGAGATGGAAACCATCGCCGATCTCGACACCATGGATGATCTACTGGCCTGGAAAAAGCAGGCGAGCTTCTACCTCCAGGAGCACATGCCGGACATTCGCGCGGTGCTGCCCGTGTACAATGAGGCGGAGAATCTGGAGTTCGTCTTACAACCGCTGTTCGAGAGTGGTTACTTTACGGAAGTCATTTGCGCGGATAATAATTCGAGCGACGGTTCGCGCGAAATCGCCGCGGCCATGGGCGCTCGCGTGACGTTGTGTACGGAACTGGGCTACGGCGCCACCTGCCTGCAAGCCCTGAAGGACATCCAGGAGCGGGGCGGCTGCGACGTGGTGCTGTTCACCGACGCGGACGGCGCCGACGATCCCACTCGCCTGGGCGATTTGATTCGTCCCCTGACTTCCAATGAGTCGGACTTCACGCTGGGAGTTCGCGCGCCCGAACTGGCCGAGAAAGGCGCCCTCTTACCCCAGGCGCGCTTCGGCAACTGGCTGTCGACCTTTCTCATGAAGATTCTCTGGGGCTACGGATTTGGAGACCTGGGGCCGTATCGCGCCCTGCGCTGGGAAGCCTTGCGCAAACTCAAGATGGACGATCGTAATTTCGGCTGGACCGTCCAGATGCAAATCCGGGCCATCAAGCAGAAGCTCCGCATTGCCCAGATCAAGGTGGCCTATCGCAAACGGCACGCCGGCAATTCCAAGGTCACCGCCAGCCTGAAGGGCGCGGTGGCCGCCGGTCGCATCATCCTGTGGACCGTATTTCAGGAATATTTCCTCAAAAAGTAACCGTCGGAGTTCCGACAAAATGCTTCCGAAACTATTTTACGCTTGCCGGCTCGCGGGGAAAGTACATCATCCGGGCGGGGGATCGATGCATGAGCGAGCAGGAAAAAAAGAGCTCCGAGGAAACCGAAAAGCCGGCTTCCCGCGAGATCGAGATAGATGTTCATGATGAAAAGGAAATCCTGAACCGGAAAACGGCACGGGAGAAGGCCGAAGAGAACAAATAAGCGTTCCGGGCAGCCGCGGTGCCCGCGCCGAGTGTGTGCCCCTCCCGATCGGGCGGAAAATCGCTGTGCGGCCGCCACAAAGCCCGCTAAATTGGGCATCGAGCCGCCGGTTTCGCCACAAACACCGCGCGGCCTGAACCATCCGTATGTCCGACGAAACTCTTCAATTAACACCGGCCTCCGCCGACGAGGATCTACGGGAATTCTACATCACTCCACTCTACCTGGAAACCATGGGTAGTCGGGTCAAGGAGTGGACCGACGAACACATCAAGAACCAGATCCGTCTCTTCCGCCGCACCATCGGCGATTATCCGGAAGTGCTGGAGCTGCTGGAGGGAGAACTCCACAAGCGGCACCTGAATACCCTGTATCGCCATATCAAGAAGAGTCCGAATAGCGTGCTGGAGCAACTGCTCGAAAAGCTGGGTGATGAACCGGACTACCGGGAAATCATCGAAACCGAGCTGGAAATTCGAGGCGGCGCCAAACATTTGCATGACTCCTCCGGGGAAACCTGAATCGCCTTTCGTTTCCGGCCCTCCGTCCCATTTATCCCATGTCCGATCTGCATGAACTCCATGCCCATCTCTACGGCTGTTTGACGCCGGAGGATCTACCGAGCCTGGCCGCGCGCAATGAGCCGCGCTGGAACTTCTTCCGGGATTCCTACCGACGCGTGTACGGCGGCGAACCCGAACTGGATGGGCTCTTCGATGATACGCCGGAAGCGCGGGCGCGATTGGAATCCTACTATCTGTATCGCAAGGCCGAAACCTTCGCACACTTCCAGTGCTGTTTTGATCTGCTGATTTCCATCTCTTCCACGTCCCGAGAGGAAATCCGCGACGTCTACAGTCGGGTTTTCGCGCGGGAGCCGGCTCGCTTCGCCGAGTATCGCCAGATGTTCGCGCCCGTTTTGCCCGACGAAGTCTTCAAGGAGAAAGTGCTGAGCGCGGCCCTGGCCGCGGCCGCCGCGGACGAAGAGCACTCGGACCGCGCAACCCGTCTGGCCGTCTCCGTGTTTCGGGTCGACGAACATGCCTTGAATCAGTATCGCCTGGTACGGGAGGTCATGCGCGAAAACGACGTCGCCGCGAAATACATTACGGGCGTGGACTTCTGCGCCCAGGAGGAAGGCCACCCGCCCATGCGTAAGGAATCCCTGTTCCGGGAAATCCTGGAGGACAATGAACGGGAGCCCGACCAGGCCCTGGCCGTCCTCTATCACGTGGGCGAATCATACGTCGACAAATCCGTGGAAAGCGCCGTGCGCTGGGTGGTACAGGCGGCGCGATTGGGAGCGCATCGCCTGGGACATGCCGTGGCGCTGGCAGTGAATCCCGAACTCTACCAGGGAACGCTGCGCCTTGAAATCGTTTCCGAACGTCGCGATCAAATCGCCTTCGAACTGGATCACCTGGAGGAGCTACGCGCCGCCGGTTACCCCGTCGACGGCGACTCCCTTCGCCGCGAACAAGAAGAACTCCGCGGCGCGGCGCCGGACGACACGGTGGAAATCCGTTACGATGAAGACCGCGTGGGCGCGCTGGGCGTCTTTCAGGATTGGGCCATGGGCCGGGTGCGCGAAACGAAAGCCGTCATCGAATCCTGCCCCACTTCCAATCTGCGCATTGCCGGTCTGGCCCACGCGAAACACCATCCCCTGCCCCGCTTTCTGAAAGCCGGTTTGCCCGTGACGCTTGCCGCGGACGACCCGGGCATCCTGGATACCACGCTGGATAAAGAGTATGAACTGGCGGCGAAATGGGAAGGCGTCCATGCCGAGGACCTGGAGACCGTGAAGAGGAGAGGAGCCGAATTTCGGTCGGAGCGATTGAGCGGGCGAATCCGTTAATAGTTTTAAACTAAAAAGACCCGCCCTTCCTTACAATCCGAATCGCCGAAGGCGCGATTCGATATTGACTCCAGGAAGATGGACGGGTCCGTTAAAGTGGAAGGAGTTTATTAACCTTCTTCTTTTTCGATGTATTTACCCTTGCCCCGGGCTACAATCTTGCCGATTTCATTTTCGATTTCAGCGCGGTTTTCCACGATACGGCGGTTTTTCTTAACGAACCAGCCGCGTAGATACAGATTTTCGCCAATCATGGCGGGTTGTAGATACCGAATGGTGAGTTCACCGGTAGTGGTATCGAAATTCATGGCGTCATTGATACGAGACATAATCTCGTCGAGCATTACGGACAATACTCCCGGATGCACGTTTTCCGGAGCGCCCTGGAATTTCGGAGGACAGCGATATTCGCCGTAAACCGTTTTGGTATCCTCATCGAAGGTAAGTTTTAATTGAAGACCGTCCTCATTATCCTGGCCCGAGCCAAAACTGAGGTCCGCGTGTGTGACAGGCATCATGGGCCATATTCTGAAAAAAGCTTATCAATGTCAAGCGAGATTTATACGGCGAACGCAAACTCGGAAGCATTACGAAAAGGATTCCGTCGTATAGCGAAACGCGCGCACGCCGTGCAGATCCTTCACTCCCGCTTTCGCCTTTAGTTTACGCAAAAACTCCCCGGGATCCGGTAGTTGCTCCCAGACCGCGGGAAGAAAGGTTCCGCTTTGGCCGTCGCCGCGTAGAAGCAAACCGTCCACGCCGGGACGCAAACGCGAAAGTAAATCGCCTTCGCCTTCGAAGGGAACGAGAGTCAAGGGACTCAACACCGAAATCGACCCGCGAATCAACTCCAGCTCGTCCACGCGAACGGCGGGGAAACGGGGATCGCGAAAAGCCGCCGACCAGGCATTTGTAAGAACGTTCATATACAAGGGTTGTTCCGCCGTCAGCGAACCCATGCAGCCGCGCAGGCGGTCCGCCTTTCTTAAGGTTACAAAAACGGCGCGTGCTTCGCACAGGCGAAAGCTAAACTCCTCGGGGGCGAATTCAGGCGATGGTTCGCCTCGAACGCCCCGCGAAAGCGCCGCGGGGATCAACTCCAGCAGGCGCCGCCGTTCCTCCGGCGAATAATATGTTTCAACCGACGACATAAGCCCCGTAACCCACGACCCTTTGCTTGTCCCCGGCGGTATCTCCCGAGTTACGCAAGTCCACGAGCCGAGGACGCAGGCCGTGTTCGCGCGCGGCCAGCAGCAAGCCGTTTACTCCCCGACAACCGCAAGCCTCCTGGGGACCGATGCGCTCCGGCTCCATATTCAGTATGGCCCGCGAAGTCTCCGCGTCTTTTTTTCGCGCCGCCTGGTAGTCAAGAAAATGGCTCAAGTCCGAACTTACGACGATGAGCACGTCGGGCGCTTCCAGAAGCGGGGCCAGCACATTCGCCAGTTCCCGAGGCGTCACACGCCCCACGACGAGGGGCACCAGGGTAAAGTCTTCAAGAATATATTGAAGAAAGGGCACGTGGACTTCCAGGCTGTGCTCCGCGGCATGGGCTCCCGGCAAATCCACTATCGCGGGCGCACGCCCCGGACTCGACGCGCGCAGGCGCGCGATTAACGCCTGGTCCAATTGCACGACGCCCAGCGGCGTTTCGTAACCAGCCGTCCCCGGCAGGGCCAGCCCCGTGAAACCCACGCGATGGGACGGCCCCAGTAGCACGACGCGCTTACGTCCCGGCGCCCTTTCCCATTCGCGCGCAACAAGTTCGTAAGCCATGGCGGCGATGGGACCGGAGTACACGTACCCCGCGTGGGGAGCGATAACGGCCCGGATGGTTCTTTCACCATGGGCGCCGTCGCCCGCGGAGTTGCTCTCCATGCGTTTGCGGGCTTCGGCCATCAAGGCGTTCAGCAGAGCGCGCAGCTCGGCCGCTTCGGCGGGATAAAACCTTCCGGCCACGACGGGTTTATGAATGGACTGCATGTTATGATCACGCGGGCCAACGGCCCGTATCGAAAAATACAACCGGAAACGCTTTTTGACAAGCCCATTTAAAGGCGCGCCCGGCGGCACGCTTATGACCTTCTATCCGCGCGAAACGCGGACGCCCCGGTCGTCGGCGTCCACCAGCAGCACGCAATCCCGGGTGTCCCGTTCCCGCAACAGGTAGGCGGCGATTTTCGACGTGACCATCTGCTCCATGGTTCTTTGCAGGGGACGCGCGCCGAACTTTTCATCAAACCCGTTTTCCATCAGTAAATCGCGCAGCGAATCCGAAAACTCCAGACGAATATTCCGACCGGCCAGGCCGTCCCGAGCTCCCAGACCCTTGAGTTCCAGATCCGTAATGCGCCGGGCCGCGTCCCGGTCCAGGGCGCGAAAGGAAACTATATGGTCGATGCGATTGTAAAATTCCGGTCGAAAGAACTCCTTCACGGCGGCCGCCATATGGTCTTCGCCCTGGGAACGCGAAAACCCCACCGAGGCCGTCCGGCCGGCGCCGAGATTGGAGGTCATAATGACGATGGTATTGCGAAAGTCCGTGACGCGCCCCAGGGCATCCGTCAAGACGCCTTCGTCCAGCAGGCTCAAGAGCGCGTCGAAAACCGCGTCGTGGGCCTTCTCGATTTCATCCAGCAGTAAAACGGCGAAGGGCCTTTCGCGAATCATCTGAATCAAACGACCGGGCGAATCGCCGTCGCCGATCAAGCGGTCGATTTGATCCGGATATTGAAACTCGCTCATGTCCAGGCGAATCAACGGGTCTTGTTTTCCCGATCCTTCCTCCCGACCGAAGAAATAGTCCGCCAGGGCCCGGGCGCAGGCGGTCTTACCGACGCCGGTGGGGCCCGCGAAAATCATGGAGGCGATGGGCTTGCTCGGATTATTCAGTCCGGCCTTGAAGATACGGACCACCGACGCCACCTCCGCCACGGCGTGCTCCTGCCCGATGATCTTATCGGCGAAGAAAGCATGCAGTTCCTCGTCGGCCAGCGGCATGTCGTCCCGCAGTAGAATTTCAGGCAGACCGGTTTCGCGAATAAAGGCTTGAATAACGTGCTCGTCGTCCACCAGCGTACGTTCTTCCAGATAAGCGTCGTCCAGGCGATTACTCAAGAAACGCATGGCCTTGCCGGGGAAGTTCTCATACTTGATATAGCGTTCCAGTAGATTATAGGTCAGCTCGAGAGCACTTTCGCGGATGCGCACTCCCGCCCCGCGCCGAGCGAAATCCCGAAAGTAATTCAAGAGATCCCGCACTCGCGCGGGCTCCATGGGATCCACGCGAAAGACCGGCAGGAATTCCGTGAAACCCGGGAGGATGCGGCGCGCGGCCTCCAGCTCGGACGGCGTCACCTCGGCCACGATGCGCAATCGGCCTCGCGCCACGAAGGGCTTCAAAAAGGAAGCCACCGAATCCTCGGGACCTTCCCCGCCCACGGTGAATAAATTCAGAAAATCCATGAGCCACAGCACGCCGTCCACGCGCTCCAGCTCCTCGACGATTTGTTCGCACGTCTCCTGCCACTCTCCCAGGTATCGCGCGCCCGAAATCATGCGATGGGGCGTCGTACGCCAGAAGGTCATGGGACGCCCCTCCTTTTCGGAAGCAGTAATGCGATGGGCGCCGCGAATCGCCTCCATGAGAACGGCGCTCTTGCCCACGCCGGTTTCGCCGAGCACCAGCACGCCGGACTTTTCGCGCGTGAAACGCTCGATCAAGCGCCGGACTTCATCGCCCCGCTCCCAGGCCGTTTCCGGAAATCCGCGATTCACCCTGCGTTCGGAACGGGTGGGCGGCATGCGCGCGGCCACGCCGGCCAGGGTCGGCACTTCCCGGGGATCGAATTCCGGTCGTCCGCGAAGGGTTCGCCTTTTGTCCTTTACCGGAACCGTCTCCAGCCAGAAATCTCCCGGCTCGATAAAGCGATGCACTTCCTCCGGCGGCATATTGCGCATATGGTCCCGAGTGAAGTGCTCCACCAGACCGGCCATGCGCGCGTCGTCGTAAAAATAAAACGATTCATTGAAGAGCGGTAGACGACATTCGGAATAACCATGGCTCGTCCGCCCCAGGACCACGGGAATGTTCACGATCACCGGAGCGGGCGCGGGAAAGTTGCCGTCTTCCGTTTTATAAGATGGGTGCACGGTGACCGACATCATTTTAAGGCGCGACGACGACGTCGGCGGCTCGGAAATATAACCGTGATCCAGATCATCGCGCAGTTTTTCACTGAGCATGCTCTTCAGGCGCTTGATGTTCGAGTCCACCAGTTCATATTGAGCGTGCAACAAAGTTCCGCAGACATGGTCCGGACCCACCCGGCGACAAAACAATGGAAACTTGAGATAGGCCATCAGGATTTCGCCTCCAATCCGCTATAGAGAAGCACCCGCAGATCGAGCTGTCCGATATTCGCGCGCCCCGTCAAACCGCTGCGTAAGTCGATCACGGCGTCTTCGCCCGGCCTTTCGTCCGGCAAGCTGTAAAGGCGAATAATCGCGCCGGGGTTTTCGGGACGCGCGTTCTCCGGCGCCAGTTCAACGGCCCGTTGGCGCGCGAACTCCTCGGCGGAGGCGTTTGCGTCGACTTCCACGCAACGCACGGAGACGGGCACCGACGTTCCGCGATTGGTAAAAAACATGTGCACGCCCTGTTCGCCGTCCAGTAAATCGCCTATGCCCGCCCCCTGGGCAATCAAGCACAGGCGCGAACGGTCCGAATCAATGGGCCGGACATCCTCGATGGAGAAGTCGAACATGGCGAAAGCGGAAGCATACAATTGTTCCAGGTAGGCGGCCTCGACCTTTCCCGCGTCCGTCAGCAGGGATTCGATATACAACGCCACGCGCTGACCTTCGCCTTCGCGAATGCCCCGCGCAAACAGACGCAGATAGGCCGCGTCGATGAAGTAACGCAAAAAAGGCGCCATGGTTTCATTGGGCGCGATGGGCACGGCGTTTTGATAAGCCGAGTTCATGAACTCGCGCATGCCGGCGCGATTGAACATGTCCCGCAGCTCAAGGCGACTTTCGTCGTTCAATACCCGCATGGGACGTCGCCCCCGCTCCGTCGCGCGCGCGGGCAATGAGCCCGGGCGATTAAGGAATACGTTCAGGTTATTGAGAATGTTGCGTATTTCGCCCTGTGTTTCGCTGATTTGATCCTTAAAGTTATAAAGCGCCCAGTCGTCCGAGTCCACGGCTCGGTCCCCATCGCCCCCGGACTCATGGGCCGCCAGGGCTTCGCTTTCCAGATTATTAATGTCCCGCAGGAGCTCCTTGAGAAAACGCGCCAGGCCGGCTCGGTCCTCGGGCATGCGCACGGGGGAACGCATGGGAATTTCGCATCGCTCCAGCACGGTCACCCGGGGCGTCAGCCGGCCGTCCGCCAGGTATACGTCGAAGAGCATGGGCTTACCGGGAGGCATGCCCGCCACCTGGTGGGCCGTGAGCGCGGTGAGGTCGCGTTCAATGACGCGCTTGAGCGCGCGGCCGCCCATGTCCGGATCAAACCCCTCGTCCGCCAGCTTGCGCAAAACCTTTTCGGATATATTCAGAATCATATTGCGCCGCGTGAAACCGTCCCGGGCCAACAACGCGCGAATCTGAATGCGCGCGATGTGAACGAAGTCCTCGGGCGAAAGACTTCGAAACGCAACCACTCGATCAATGCGATTAATAAACTCCGGGCGAAAGAACTCGCGCACGGCCTTCCGGTATACGGGCGTGGCGTCCCGGCTCTTTTTACCGAAGCCCAGGGCCTTGCCCGCCTCCCTGGCTCCCAGATTGGAAGTCATGATGATGATGGTTCGCGTAAAACTAACCGTGCCGCCCAGGGCGTTGGTAAGCCGGCCTTCGCCCAGAACCTGCAACAGGAGATCATGCACGCTGGGATGGGCCTTTTCGATTTCATCCAGCAGGAGCACGCAGAAGGGACGCCGCTTCACGCGGCTGGTCAGCAGGCCGTCCGGCTTCTGGAAATCACCGATGAGGCGGCTGACCGCTCCGCCGTCAACGAACTCGTTCATGTCCAGTCGCACCAGCGCGTCGTCGTTTTGAAACAAATACTCGGACAGGGCTCGGGCCGCCTGGGTCTTACCCGCGCCCGTGGGTCCGATAAACAAAAACACGCCGTAGGGTTTCTCGGTATCGTTCAGGCCGGCCTTGACCATGTGCACGACG
>CAZGYS010000053.1:0-8513 GCA_964530305.1 uncultured Leptospiraceae bacterium | reverse complement strand
TCCGTCATGGCCGACACGGCCTCGGACTGGCCCACCAGGCGCTCGTTCATGAAGGCTTCGCTTTCCTCCCGGCGAAGGCGAATGCCCCGGTCCACCAGGGAAGGATTCAGCCCGCTTTGATCCTGAAAGGCGCGAATGACGTCCGGCTGTCCGGCCCCGCCGTTTCCGTGACGCACGGCCAGTTGCTTGAGAAACGCAACGACGCCGCCCGGCAGGCCGGTGTGCTCCAGAAAGTTCGCGCGCAAACTGAAGATCTCGGCTACCGCGGGATTGGAAATCTTGCAATTGTGTTCCTGCTCCAGGCGCAGGCGTTCGTGGGCGGCGATTTTTACGGACTCGGAGACCGTCGCTTCCCGCAGGCGAATCACCTCGAATAAGTCCGCGAAGGAGCGATCCATTTCCTGGACGACCTTCCACTCCTCGGGCGTGGCCTCACCGATGAACGTCAGGCGACGCTTTTCCAGCACCGGCTTGAGCACGTCGGCCAGGGTCATGTTATTGGAAGCGCTTTTACCTACGCGAAGCAGAGCGACGATATTGTCGACGTAGAGCTTGTCGCGACCGCGATGCTTACCCTTGAGGCGCGTGGCGGCGTATTCGATGATGGCCTCCCAGCGTTTCTGCCACATACCCACGACACTCATGCCGGCGATGACGCGCACGGGATCGATGTACCAGATCTTCTCAAGCTCATTGAAGGGTTTTTCGCGATTGCGATCCACGTAAGTACGCAGCGCCTCATGCAGCGCGACGGTCTTGCCGCATCCTCGGGGACCTACCAGCATCAGCGCCGCGTTGTCCGGGCGATAAATAATGTCGCTGATGCGTTCGGCCAGTTCGTCCCGATAGACCGCCTTTTCCAGCTCATCGGGATGCATGAGATTGAGGTCATGACCCACCTTGACGATTTCGGTTTCGCCGCGCATCTCCCGGGGACCGCCCGAGAGCATGGCGAAAAAAATGTCTTCGCCCGGGTCGAAGGGGAAACGGTCATGACCGATGTTCACGTCCATTTCCAGGACGGTTAGAAAATCGCCCCGGGGCGAGTAATACGGCTCGGGGTCCGGCTCTTCCCCCAGACGCTTGCGCAATTCGCGAAAGCGTCCCAGCACCGCGTTGTCCACACCGTCCACCATGTCGTCGAAGGAAGGTTTCTCCTTCCCGCCGCGCTCGTGAATGTAGAGGTGGGAGTCGAACCCCGGCAAACATACGAAGCGTTCTCCCTTGAGATCGAACCAGGCCGCCGCGAACTTACCCGAGACCAATCGGGAGCCCGCCTTGAATTCCAGCTCAATGCGATGAAACTTGAGGTCGGGATTAAAAACGTAGTAAAGATATTCCGCCATATTCAGGCGATTCAACTGAACGCCGCGCAGCTCCCTACGAATTTCCTTCTGGAGATTGCGCATGGCCTTCTCGAAACGGCGTCCACGCCCGATGGGTTCGCTTCGAAACAGGGGCCGCGCCAGATACTGACGCTCGCCCTTGCGAATGGTCGTGGTTACGTAGACGGGGAATTCAATTTTCATGGTCTTCGCCGTCCTCATCGTCTCGCGAACTCTCGACCCGAGGAGAAGTCAGAACGCCGGACAAAACCGAATCAAAGCGTCGGTCCAGGATTTCCATGAGCATGTCCGTGCTCGCGGCTTCCGCGCGTTCCACCCGATATTCACCGTCCTCGAAGTAACGCGGCGAATACCGACGTCGAACCTTGCGATTCTCGAAAAACACCTTGCGATGCACCCGCTCCGGCGGCTCATACCCGGGCGGTTTGCGTTTCCCCGGCGGCGGCTCGTCCTTGTTCAGGGGATCATGAAGCATGGCCGGTTTTCCGGACACGTCCACCATATACTTGCGGGCTTTCCCCGATTGCCCCTCCACCACGTGAACGCCGGCTTCGCCCTCGAAGTAGAGTCGACACGCGTCGCCGCGAAGGTTCAATACCATGCCCACCAGATGATCGCCTTCGCGCTCGGAGACCGGCGTCCCGCTTTCGCCATGGGGTTCCAGGGCGTATTTTTCCTCCCGCAACCAGACGACGAACATCGACGCGTCGAAGTTCTTTCGTAAGGCCAGCTCCCGATAGTATTCCATGAGTTCGCCGGGTTCGCTTCCGAATACCGCCAGGCTGCATCGCCCCGAAGCGGGCCGGGAACGAGCATAGAGTTCGATGCGCAACTCCAGGTATTCGGAGCGCCATTCCTCCAGCAGGGCGATGTCGTCGTCCGAAAGGGGTTTGTCCTCGACGAAGCGTCGCAGTACGTCGGCCTCCAGTTCCCGAATGGTCTCCAGGGCCCCGCGCCAGCCCTTGATCAAGCCTTCCAGCATGCCGAAACGTTCCGGTTTCGCGGCCTTGCGCCAGAAATCGTCGCCCATTTTGATCTTTTTGCGTTCCAGCAAATCGAATTCGTTGAGCAGTTGAATGTAATAGTCGCCGTCCTCGATCAGGGATGTTTCGCGGCGAAGCATCGTCGTCCCGCTGATAAAATCCATCAAGGACATACCCGGCCCCACCCGCAGGCGCGCGCCCGTTTCCTCCTTGTCCTCGACGCGCACGTCGATGCGCATGGGATTGCCCTTGCCGTCCCCCATGGGCGGCATGTCCACCCGAGCGTTAAGAGCGGCTTCAAAATCGTAGGCGTTGAAGCGCCGCGAAAGCGGAGTGAGGAGCTCGTCGCGCAGCACTCTTTGCAGGCGTCGCGCGCCATAGAGCGGATCGAAACCCCGGTCCCCTAGATAGTCCAGGGCCTCCGGCGCTATCTCCAGGTTCACTTTGCGATACTTGAGGCCCGTGCGGTCGCGCATGCGACGGATTTCGCGATGGGTTACGGCGCGCATGGTTTCTCGCGTCAGGGGCGCGAAGGGTATGATCCTGTCCAGGCGATTGAACAGCTCCGGACGAAAGAAGGCCTGCACCTCGCTCATGAAATGCGCCGCGGCCTCTCCGGCCGGGTTTTCGCTTTGGCCGAAGCCGAGCTTTTCCACGCGAAAGTCCTGGGCGCCGATATTCGAGGTCATGATGATAATCGTGCTGCAGAAATCCACCGTGCGCCCGCGCCCGTCGGTCAATCGCCCTTCCCCGAGAATCTGAAGCAGCAAATCAAAAAATGAGTAATGGGCCTTTTCCAGCTCGTCGAAGAGCACTACCGAAAACGGCTCCTGACGCACGGCCGAACTCAGCAAACCGTCGGAATGAAAGTCAGCGCCCGCCAGACGCGGCACGGACCAGGGTTCGGAGTATTCGCTCATGTCGAAGCGAATCATGCGCTCTCGATCCCCGAACATGAATTCGGCCAGCAGCTTCGCGGTCTCGGTCTTGCCCACCCCCGTGGGCCCCACGAAGAGCAAGGAGGCGATGGGACTGCCGCCCCGGGTCAGCCCCGTCTTGACCGACGCCAGAAGGTCCGTCAGGGTATCCACGGCCTGGTTTTGTCCGAATACGTTTTCATTAAAGAAGGCTCGCGCGTATTCGGGATCGAATTCAACTTCCGGCGCCACCATGAAGTCGGGCATGCCCGTCTCTTCGCAAAAGCGATGAACGACGGTGGAGCCGTCCAGTTCATCATATCGCTTGCGATAATTCAGCAGGAGCGACTCCAAAAAACGCACGGTCTTGCCCGGAAATCCCGAATAGGGCATGTAACGCTTTTGCAGACGCAGAATTTCCGCGACCGCTTCCTCGCGCACGCGCACGTCCGCGGACCGAGCAATGGCCTGAACCTTGCCCAGCACGATTTTCTTCAAGACGTCCGGCTCCGGTTCCTCCACGCGGATGCGGTCGAAGTGATTCAAGTAGCCCGGAGAACGAGCGTCGATGACCGCGGCTTCCTCGTCCGTGCACTCGGTAATGACGCGAATTTCGCCGCGTTCGATGTATTCCCGTAGATACTCGGCGATGCTGACGGAATTGCCTTCGTATCGCCCGACGTCGAAGAGGTCGGCCAGGTTTCGAATGAATAAAAGTACGTTATCCTCGCGCAGTTCACGACAGAGCAGGGTCAGATTTTGCTGCCAGCCGGTGGACTCGGTTAACTTCTGAATCAATCGCGCCGCCGTGGTTTCGCGCATCATGAATTCGCGACGTTCGGCCGGCGTTCGTCGCGCCTCGTAGTCATGCACGAGGGCGGTCTTGCCCACGCCCGATCGCCCCACCAGCAGGATACTCCGAGAATAGCGCCCGCGCAAGGCTCGCCGCAGGCGCTCCTTTTCTTCCTCCATTTCGAAGGCCAGGTCCGTCGGGGCCGCGCGAAAGGCTTCCGTGGCGCCGGGCAAGAGCTTGTCTTTCTCCCCGGCCCGCAGGCGTTCCAGTTCCTTGAGCGTATGAAACTCCAGCGTGACCGGCTCGGCCGTTGCCCGGGCGTTCTTATACCAGATGGTTTCCAGTAATCGGCGCGCGGACTTCGTCCGTTTCTCCCGGGCGAACTCCAGGCCGATGGTTTCGACCAGATTTTCGCGCAACTCCGCGTCCGTGGCGCCGCGCGCTTCCAGACCGAGCGCCGGCACGAAGGCCAGCAGTTCGTTTTCGCGCACGGCCGCCCGAAAGGCCTGAAATTCTAGGTTCAGGGCGGGCAAGTGCTCCGAACGCGCGACGGGAACGGGTACCGTCAAGGGCTCCAGTTCGAGATCTCCCAGGTAGGAAAAGACGGTCAGGCAATCGCCCTTGTCCGGAAAATGCTTCTGGAGCGTATCCCGGTATTCCCGGGCCGTTCGCTCGGCGTCGCGCCCCAGGCGAACGGCGGGCTGGGCCAGCAGGGGCGTGTGCAGCAGATGTCCGGACTCCAACTCCAGCTCGGCGATGTGAATCTTAAAAGGAACCAGTTCGGACATGAAGACCGAAGGGTGGCGGGGCGTGATTAATGTGCAATATATTTACCATTGGCCTCCATGCTCTCGGCGTGGGCGGGCGATTTGTCGGAACGTCGACGCAAATCGCCCTGAGAACCCCGAAAATGGGCTATTTATGCCAAAAATCGCCCCAATACGGGCGCCGGCAGGCCCATCTAAAAATCGCGCTTTACAAAAAGCTCGACGAGACATAATGCGGAACATATAAAGGAAGCAGGAAATCCATCCCGGGACTGATATTCATGGCCAAGAAGAAAGCAAAAAAGACGGCACGCAGGGCGGCGCCGAAGTCAACCCCCCAGTTGAATGGGGACGCGCCGCCGGCCGTCAAACGTAAGATACCGCACATCTCTTTCTCGAACCAGGTACACCTGGACCAGCAGAAGTATTCGCGCTACGTGTGCGATTCGCGCGCCATTCCTCACGAGATCGACGGACTGAAACCCGTGCAGCGCCGCATCCTGTGGGCCATGTGGAACTCCACCAGCCGCAATAACTTTACCAAGACCGTGAAGATGGCCGGTCTGGCCATGGCTTACCACCCCCACGGCGATAAGTCCATTCAAGACGCGCTGTCGGCCATGGCCCAGGAGTTTCCCTTCGCCAATAATTATCCGCTGGTGGCGGGGGAAGGTACCTTCGGCGATATCGTGGATCCCTCGGCCATCGCCTCACCGCGATACACCGAAGTTCGGATTTCGGATTTCGCCAAGGACATGGGCTTTTTCGAGAGTCTGCCCGACATCGAATACGTTCGCAACTACGACGAGACCGAGGACGAACCCATCTTCTTCGTGGGCAAGGTTCCCATGGTGCTGTTGAACAACATCATGGGCATCGCCACGGGCTTTCGCTCCAATATTCCCGGGCATCGCCTGAAGGACGTCATCGCCTCCATGATCTCCTACTTGAAGAAAGGTAAGATCATCAAGCTTTCGCCCTGGTATCGCGGCTTCAACGGCAAGGTGGAATACTGGAAGAACGACAATGGAGACATGGTCCTTACCACGGGCTTCGGCTTTCGTCGCGAAGGCTCCAAGGTTTTTCTGACCGACGCGCCCCAGAACTGGAATCGGACCAAGGTCATCGACTACCTGGAGAATCTCATCGACGCCAAGAACAACGACCTGCGCGACTATACCGATTTCTCGACGAATATCTACAATATCGAATTGTTCTTCAAGCGCGGCTTTCAGCCCACCGACGAGAATCTACACAAGGTCTTCGCGCGCGTAAACAATGAATCCCTGGTCTACAACTTGATCACCACGGACGGCCTGCTGGAGAATCATTCTCCCGAGAACATCATCAAGCGTTTCTGTCGCTTTCGCAAGCTGCATCTCATTCGCCGCTTCAAGCGACTGTCCGCCCTGGAGCAGGAAAAGATCAGCAAGAACTCGGAACTCATTCGCTTCATTCAGGAAAAGTGGAACCAGAAGGTCACCACCATTAAATCCAAGAGTCATTTCGAGGAACAACTCAAGAAGAGCAAATTCAAGCACTTCGAATGGCTGGCCGGTTTGCCGGTTTATAGAATGACGAAGGACGAAGTCGCCAAGTGCGAGGAAGCCATCGTCGAGGCTAAAAAGCAATACAAGATCTTCCAGGCCCGCGTCAAACAGGACAAGGTACTGGTATCGTTCATGGAAGGCGAACTCAAGGAACTCCAGGCCAAATGGGACCCGGCCTGATTCCGGAGTAAAGTCAACGACTAAAGTTACGGAAAGAACAGTAAGGACGAATCGCCATGGCGAAGAAAAAAGCAAAGAAGAAGACCAAAGCAACGGCCAAAAAGACCGCGGCCAAAAAAAAGACCGCTAAAAAAACCGCGAAGAAAGCTCCGGCCCGCAAGAGCGCCGTCAGCACGGCCGCGCGCAAGAAGGCCCCCGTGCCCGCGAAGAAGTCGACCACGGGCGGCAAGTCGAGCGGCAAGGGCGATGATCGCAAATTCCGCCAGCTTTCCAATGTCGAGCACGTGCGTATGCGAACGGGCATGTGGTTGGGCCAGAACTCGAAGGCGACGGTTTCCCAGCACTTCTTCGTCAACAAGCGCTCCGGTTACGAAATCGAGCACGAGGAAGTGGAAATCATTCCCGCGGTGTGGAAGTGCCTGGATGAAACCTGCATGAACACCATCGACGAATACCGCAAGAACCAGAGCGATAAAAAAGTTAAGCCGAAGGATCGCATGAATCGCCTGGAGGTGGTCCTCTCCGACGACCGCAAGACGGTCACCGTCACGGACAATGGACGCGGCATCCCCATGGACAATGTCGAAGGCGTCTACCTGCATCTGATGTACGGTGAAAACTTCGACGACCTGGTGCAGCAGGATCACGTAGCCGGCCAGAACGGCGTGGGCGTTTCGCTGGTTCGCATGGTTTCCGAATCGTTTCGCGTTACGTCCATCAACGGCGGACGCGAATACCAGCGTCGTTTCACCGCGGACGATTCCTTCAAGAAGCTGCTGGGTACCTTTCGCCTGAACCAGGCCGACCAGGACGCCGTCCTGCTGTATTTCGACGAACACGGACACGTCAACGACACGCCTCTTTTGACCGACGGTCAGAAGGAGAAATGCGTGAAGCTCATGCAAAAGAACCTGATGACCGAGCGCGTCAAGAAGGCGGCCGCCGGTAAGCGCGGTGTTTCGGTGGAGTTTCGCCTGAATTCGAAATACTTCAACGGCCTGGCCGCGGATTTCAACCTGAAGATGGTTCGCCAGTATCTTCAGGACCTGGCCATGACCAACCCCGGTCTCACGGTCAAGTTTACGCACAAGAAAAAGACCGAGGTCTTCGAATTCAAGAAGGGCCTGGAGGAAGTTTTCTCCAACTCGGACTTTACCTATTACAAGATGGCCTACAAGGAACCCAAGGCCGAATCTCAAATCGACATGACGGCTTTCATCGTCATCGGACAAAACAAGACCCTCACCTGGGTGAATTCGAACTTCGCGTCCCTGGGCGGTTCGCCCATCGAGTATCTTGAGAATCGCATTTGCGATGAAGTGCGCAAGAAGCAGTCCATCACGGCGCTGGAGAAAAAGCTCAAGACCTCCGCCACGCGTAACGACGTGCGCAATTGCTTTCACATGTACATCGACCTGCGCATGCTGAATCCGCGCTTCAAATCGCAGGATAAGGCATACTTGATCAACGACCTGAACGAGGAACTGCGTAAGGCCGTCGACCAGCACCTGGATAAACTGATTCGTAAAACCGATCTGGTGAACGAAGTCAAGGCCCAGATGGAGCGCCGCACGCAACTCAAGGCACTGGAAGACGCCGAAAAGGGCCTGCGACGTGCTCGCCGCGAAAACATCCCCAAGCTGATCTCCGCCACCGGTTCGCCCGAGGACGGCGCGAAGATGCTGTTCATCGCCGAGGGTGATTCGGCCATCGCCGGTCTGCGCCGCGCGCGGGATCCGCAAATTCACGGTCTGTTTCCCTTGCGGGGTAAGCCCCTGAACGTCAAGGGCATGTCCCTGGCCAAGGCCATGGCCAATGAGGAAATCAAGAACATCGTGGCCATCCTGGGCCTACCGCTGAAGGAAAAAGTCGCGAGCCTGGATGAGCTCAAGTATCAGAAGATTTCCATCATCACGGACGCGGACTTCGACGGTTACGCCATTCGCAGCTTGATGCTGTCCTTCTTTTATGAGTTCT
>CAZGYS010000052.1:0-17702 GCA_964530305.1 uncultured Leptospiraceae bacterium | reverse complement strand
CTCCACCACGATTTTCAACGCTTGCGCCCGTTCCGACGGAGCCGCCGGTTGTATCGTAACCACTCCGGAAAAAGCTAAAGAGCTGGGCCTCGAAGTTCAAGCTCTGGTAACCGGCTGGTCCATGAAAGGCGTTCATCCCAACAACATGGGTATCGGTCAGGCGGAAGCTTCCCTGCAACTGCTGGAAGACATGAGCATGAAACCCGAGGACCTGGATCGCATCGAGATCCACGAAGCCTTCGCGGCTACCGCTTCCGGCGCTCTGGAAGAAATCAAAGCTCGCACCGGTTTCGATTGGGAAAAAGCTCACGAAGAGAAAAAGATCAATACCTTCGGCGGTTCCATCGCCATTGGTCACCCCTTCGGTGCTACCGGTATTCGCCTCATGGCCAACGCGGCCATGGACATGGAGCATGACTCCGGCGTTAACAAGGTGCTCATCACCGCTTGCGCTCACGGCGGCATCGCCGGCGCAATGATGCTCGAGCGTCCGAACTGATCGATTTTCTAAATCGATTCAAGAAGAAACCCGGGGTATTGCTCCCCGGGTTTTTTTATGTAAGGCGGGGAAATCCCCTACCTCGATGACCCGAATCTCGTCCGGGGATTTCCCCGCCTTTTCGGGTAGCGTTAGACGAGTATTGGTCTTGCGGAAGGAGTTGTTCGTTGCCAAACGCGCGACGGCGGAAATTGATCTTGACAAACAAGCGAAGCATAAATGCACGCGAACGTAACTATCACGAAGGAATCAACTAACGATCTCAACTCAACGAAGCGGTTAAGGGGTCCGGGGGATGTCGCGTGCGGCTTCGATAACCCCTTACGCGAAGACCCGATTCGCGACGGGGTTATCGAAGCCTTTTCAGGTAGTGTTGAACGATATTGGTCTTTGGAAAGCGAACAGTTTACATGGCAAGTACGCGCCGGCACGAATTAGGCTTGACAAATACGCAAAGCGCTAATGCACGCGAATGCAACTCTCGCGAAGAAACCAACCTTCGATCTCAATTCAACAAAGCGGTTAGGGGGTCCGGGGACATCCGCAAGTCCCCGGCGCAGAGGGGTCCCAGGGGAGAGGTCGCACCTCTCCCCTGCTCATCAATACATCTGCTTTTTCATGGCCGGAGCGGCGCGGGGGGCTCGTCGACCGCGGTATTTACGGCGGCGATTGTAGTCCATTTTCTTCTCGATAACGTCCAGCTCCTGCATGGAACGCACGGGGCGACGGCGATTGCGGGAGAACGCGGCCGACTTTTTCTCCGGAACGAGCGCGTCGAAGGAGAAGCGAATGGTCTTGCTCGCCGCGGGCGCCAGCGAAAAGCGCCACTTGATGATGCCGTCCTTGCTGCGCTTCACGGGTTGCATGGAAAATTGGGGATTGGTAATCTCCAATTCCTCGGAACGGCTAACGGGTATCTGATCCAGCACGTTCATGATGATGCGCTCGGACGTGAAATTGCCCAGCTTCATGATGTAGGCGAACTTCAGCTTTCGCTTCCCGCCGAACAGGCCGGCCGTCGAGGCCGTGTTTTCCTCGAGTTTGTGGTTTACACGAATCTTTTCGTTCACGCTCAACGTCAGCTCGAATTTTTCACCCGGCAGGATGTTGCCCGTGGAAGACGAACCCACGAAATTATCCTTGATGAAAATATTCAAGGCGCCGGTGAGGATGGGCTCCTTCATGGTATTCTTGCCGATGGCCTGCAGATAGGCTTGCGAACTCAAACGCGGAATGGTCAGATATTCGAAGCTCACGGGAAATTGCACGCGGCTGATGCGCGTGCGATGGGGCGAGCCGTCTCCCTTGATGTTCGTGCGGCGAGGGACGCGAAAGACCAGGGAGCCGGTCTTGCCCGCCTTACGGCGACGGGTCAGATTGCGACGATGGATCGTATTACGTGAGGACGTGCCGCTCACGACGGTGCCGAACATGGGCTTGAGTTCCGGCGGCTGTCCGCTCAAGGAAGGACGAGCGGTGGAAAAAGAAAGCTTAACATTACTCCAGTCTTCGCCCGAACTCTGGGAGACGATGCCGTAGCCCTTGAAGCGCATGGTTTTTTCACCGGGAACTACGCGTACGTCGTAGGCCGGTTTCCACCGGGCGCGAAAGTTAATGTAGGAAATCTCCATGGCGATGGTGCCGCGTCGCTCCAGTTGCGTGGTGACCTTGATCATTTTGCGCCGCGCGGATCGTCCGCCGCTGGTGGTGCGCAATTCCGATTGAACGCGACGAATCTTATTGTACAGCTTACGGCGATTCATCTTTTCGCGGAAAATTTCCTTCGAGTTTTCGCGCAGCTTGCGGGTCAGGTAATTCAGCATCTCGTCGTAGTCCCGGACCGTTCGGGCGTTTCCGGAACCGGCGCCCGGACGGGAGGAACCCGAATCGCCCTTCAAAAAGGATTTCATGGACTGGCGCAGGAAGCGCTTGCGGAAGTTCAGGATTCCCAGGCGGTCCCGTAATTGTTGGCGCCGGTCCTTGAGCGTACGTAGTTCCGCTCGTAGCTTTCGGGCCTTCGCCTCGGGTACGCGCTCGGGACGATACGTCTTGACCTGGACGTCGAGAATTCGCACATCGCCCCGCTTGATTTCGGCGCGCACGGAGTCGTTTTGCAGGGTCACCGGGAGGTCCCGAATGGTAAACTCCTGGGCGCCGGTTTTACGGAGCCGGACCGCGGCCGCGCGGGTAATGAGGGCTCGGTCCCGGTAGACCAGAACTCGGTCGATTTTCGATTTCAGGGCGATTGACCCGGGCTCACCGCCGGTCTGGGCGCCGGACGGGGCCGCCCAGAGCAGGGCCGCTGTCAGCCCTCCCGCGACCAGAGCCGTTTTTCTCCACATAAATGCTGTTTTCATACGGTCTCTGACGCATCTTGAGGGCGGAAAGTTTGAGAATCGGGCCCCAAAATTGCCCTTGCCCTTGAACATTCATGCATCAGGACCGTCATATAAAGAGGTAGGTACAGGCATGAAGAGACGCATTCAAATTATGGGAGCGGCAAGCGCTGTGACGCTGGCGTTCTTTATCTTTATCGTGACGGCCCCTCTGGCCGCCAAATCCCCGCTGGGAATGGTGGTCTTCAAGAAGGGAAGCGTCAAAGTCATTCGGTCCGGCAAGACGAAACGGGCCGGGGTGAACTTTCTAGTGGAAGCGGGAGACACCATTCGCACGGCTTCGGGCGCGCGTGTTTCCGTACAGCTTTCCTCCGGCGTGATTTTTCAGGTAGGCCCGAGTTCGGCCATGAAGATCAATTCGCTGGGCAAACGCATTAATCTGGGCTTGAAACGAGGTTCCATGTCGGGTCGCTTTAAGCGCGGTAAATCGCGCAGCATGCGCATCCAGACGCCCACGGCCATCGCCGGCGTGCGGGGCACGGACTTCATCGTGGAAGTGAATGATTCCGGCGGAGCAAAGCCGGACTCGAAGGTCATGGTGGACAAGGGCGCCGTGAACGTGAAAGACGCGCGCACCGGCAAGCAGGCCATGGTGAAGGCCGGCAACAAGGGCGTCGTCTCCGTTACGCGCGGAATTCAGACGGGCATCATGGAAGCCTACGAGAAGCAAAAGTTCGCTATCTTCGAGCAGTTCAATCGCCAGAAGAAAGCCAACATCGAAATGCTGATGGAAATGAAGCGCAAGAATCGGGACATGTTCAATCGCCAGAACCAACCCTGACACGCGGAATCAATCCGCTTTCACGCGCGGCGCAAGTCGATGCGATTCAACAACCCGCCAATCTTCCGGCGGGTTGTTTCGTTTTCAGCCAGCGGCGGAAGTCGCGCAGGATGGCCGGTTCGGGTACTTTCTTGCCGGAAGTCTTGTTTATATCGTAGTTTTCAAAGCCCGGCAAAAAGCGATGCGCCGGTTTCGATGAATCCGCCAGGTAGCGCTTGAGCAAGGGCGTTAGTTCGCGCCGGGACCACAGAAAGAAGACGAAGTAACCGGCCACGGCCGGGTTGTGAAACAGGTCCTTGTTTTCCTTGCGGTACTCCGGCGTCTTGAAGGGCGTCAGTTGCTTACGGTTTCGCAGAGTGTGCAGGGATGCCTGCAGGCCCGGAGGCATGGACGCGCGAAACGGTTTGGAACAGGACGGCTCACCGGGAAGTTCATTGTGCTGAGCGAAGAGCGCCAGTCCTTCGTGCAGCCAGAACTCCGTGCCCGGCCGCAGCGACTCGAGCAGGGCATGGGTTAGTTCGTGGCGCCAGACGAAGGCGCCGGATTCTCGGGCGATGAAGACCGCGCGAATGTCCCGTCTATAATGGGCGATGAGTTCAATTGAAAATTGTCGTCGAACGTATGCCTGGTATGACTTGTAGTCCTTGAATAGGACCAGGTTGACGGGATACATTTTTCGGTTCCCGAAGAACGCCGCGCGGAGACGAGCGTGAGCTCGGGCGGCCCTCGTCAGGGAATCGGTATATTGTTCCGGCCGCAGACCCGGCTGGGCGTAGACCCGAAAGGTCCGGTTCTCCATGACCCCGGGGTATTTCCAGGGCAATTGGCGAGGCAAGGCTCGACAACCTTCCAGAAGGAAAGCGGCAATCAAGGAAACGAAAATAATTCGGGATAGCGGGCGAATCACGGACCGGAGCGTCTCGTCGGCCGTTAAGGGAAGCGAGGACATTTTCGAGGAAATCGAACCCTACTTTTTCACTTCAATATCAGCGATTTTATGAATTTCCACCAGTTCGAGGATGGCATTCACTTTCTTGTCAACGTTTAGAAACTTGAAATTCACCTTGCCGTAACTCGTGTCGGTGTACTTCCGATGGATGTTCACCAGCTCGGTGATTCCCAGTGAGTTGATGTATTCCACGCTGTCGAAATCAATGATGACGTCTTCGATCTCGGAACTGAAATAGTCGTTATTCTTTATGGCATTGTAGATCAGGTTATCGCCGTCCAGGCGCTGATGCATTACCCGGACGCTGAGACTCGGGCCGTCTTTCTGGACTTCGATATTCATTCCAAACGCTCGGCGCAATTATTTCACAGGGCCCGATTTCAACAAACAAATTTCCGCCGAGGGGCTCCTCTTTTCCGCTTTTTATGCTTTCCGCGGTTCGAACCGCTATTCTTTGTATTATATTCCAGTATATCGCGGTACGGCGACCGCATATTGAGCATAACGGGAAAACTACCAGAATGTCCTTGAATGAAATTTCGCGCGGAGACCGGCGCCCATGGTTTTTCCCCATGATCGCCATGCTTCCCGTGACCGCCGTCGCCGCGGTCTTCTATCTGAATTTCACCGGGCACTTGCCCTGGCACATTCGACTGGCGTTTCTGACGCCCCTGCTGGCCTTGAACTATTTCGCGGGCGTCGCCGCCTGGCGTTTGATTCGCTTTCGCCTCGGTAGCGAATCCATTTCGCTCTGGCCGGAATCGATTTTCGCGCTCCTCTTGCTGGTTGCCTTCTTCGCGCTGGGATTGCATCGCCGGTTTCCCTGGTTGCCGCCGCTCTTGCTGGTTGCCTACGGCTGGTTGTTCGCGCAGATTTTCCTGCGTCGCCTGGGTAATTTTTATACGGTCTTCGCGGGACTGCTGGTGATCTCCGGAGTTTTTCTCTCCTACTTTTCGCTTCACGCCGCGGAGCGATTATTGTATTTTATTTTACATGCGCGTCGAGCCGCGGTCAAGCAGGCGGCGGAGCCCCGGACGCGCATCGTCGCCGGTCGGGGCGTATTGCGAATTCGCGTGGCGAACGATCCGGCCCTGCGGATGCGCTTCGGCGACGGGCTCTATTACCACGGTCGACGGGGCCTTGAATTCGATTATTCCTTTCCGGCCCGGGGACGCCCCCTGTTCTTTTTGTCCGCCGGTTCCGAGGACCCGGGCGCGAATCCGTTGCTGGGGTTTCATGACGTAACTTCAAAGGAACCCCTGGCGCCGGGAGACTTTCGCCGAGATCTGGAAATGGTGCTGGGACACATGCGCAATTCCGGACGCGTCAAGTCGGTGGAATACGCGGGAACCGCGCGGCGAAAATACAAGGGCGGCACCTTGAACGGAATTTTCTTTAACTACCGGGAGAATTTCACGAATCGCCCCATGCGCTTCGGCCTGTATCTATTGACGTCGCCTTCGGCGCGGACCTACGCCCTGTACTTACGAGAGCCCCGCCGGGGGCCGGAAAAAAAGAAAAACGAGCTCATTCATCATCCGGACCTGACCACCGTGCTGAACGCCCTGGAGTGGGAAGCGAGGGCAAAAGGCGATTCGCCGGCGCGCTGAGGTTCAGTGCTGGAAGTTCCAATCCGCGCCGTACTGGAACTCCAGTTCCATGGTGTCGGATTCCACCTGAAACTCGTACATTTCGCAATTGCGATCCTGCTCGGCCAGATTGATGCGTTCGCCCTGGAGGCGGGCGCCGGCCCGGGTTGCCTGGCGATAATTCGGCGGCAAGCGCAGGCGTAGTTTATCGAAGGCCGGCTTAAAGTCGTCCCGGGCAAGGGACAGCTTCAGGGTGAGATTTCCCGTTCGGTCGCGGCTGCCTGAGATTCGCAGGTGGTAGAGCTCGTCGCCCGTGCCGCGAAGATCGTCCAGGAACAGTTCGCCCTCCATGACGTCGGCGGGATAAACTTCCAGCGAGATTTCGGATTGCAAGCTGTCTTCCGCGTTACGTCGCGCTTCGCAATGGGGCAGGACGGCTCCGGCCCGCGCGAAGAGGGGATAGTAACCGGGCCGCGCCGGGAGGACATGACTGGTAGCCCCCGGGTAGGTTTTACCCGTTTCGTATTCAATCCATTCGCCCGGGGGCAGCAGGACTTCGCGGCGCTTGCTGCCCTCGGTCAATACGGGCGCCGCCAGCAGGTCCGGTCCCACCATGAAGACGTCGCGTGCCTGGTCGGCCTGGAACTCGGGGAAGTCGTAGAACACCGGCCGAATAACGGGTGCCCCCTTCGCGTGGGCCTCGCGCATAAGTCGATAGAAATAGGGCAGCAGGCGATAGCGGCGGCGGATGTGTTTGCGGCAGATTTCGCGCGTGTCGGAATTAAAACTCCAGGGGCCTTCGCCGGCGCCGGCCTGTACGCGAAAGTACGGCAACAGGGAGCCCAGTTCCACGCCCCGGGTGAATAGTTCGCGATTGCGTCCGCGAAACAAGCCGCCGGAAGACAACAGGCCGCCGGTCTCCGCGCCCACGAAGGGCACGCCGCTCATTCCCAGATGCAATAATCGATGCAGGTTCTCGCGCAGGCTGCTCCAGGAGACCTCGTCTTTTTCCAGCTGCATGCCGCCATGGCTTTGTATGCCCGGAAAACCGGAACGGGACATGACGAAGGGCCGTTCGCCCGGGCGATACTCCCGCGCGCCGAGCACGGCCGCCTGAGCGAAGAGGTTCCCTTGCAGGTTGCGGTATTCCAGATGGGACCCGGCTTCGTGACGCAGGTCCTCGGCAAAGGGATCGTACTTACGACTTGAACGGGGTTCCGGTTCGCCGCGGCGATTCCATACCCCGCCCACGCCGGCGCGAAACAAATCGCCATGGGCATGACCCCACCAGGCGCGGGTCGCGGCCCGGGTAAAATCGGGAAAGACCATATTGCCCGCATCGCCGCGACTGACGTAGTCGAAGGAACCGCCCGTGCGACAATAGTGCTCGCCGTCCTTACCTTGCTGGTAAATTTTATAGCCGTCTTCCACGGGTACGCTTGCGTCCGACGGGGCGATGGTGCGGATGCCTTTCTCCAGCAGCTCGTCGTGCATGGCCCGGGCATCGGGAAAGCGACTTTCATTCCAGGTGAAGGGGCGTTCTTCCTCCAGATGATGCTCGTCCAGATACAGGGCGTCGCACGGAAAGTCCTTATCATGGAAAAGTTGCGCCAGCTCCAGCAGCGCCTTGCGATTTCGCGCGGGATTGGCCTGATGATAGCCCAGACCCCAGGCGGGAGGCAGGGCCGGTCGTCCCGTAAGGCGCGTCAGGCCGTCCAGGATTTCGCCGGGGGTGCCGTGAAAAACAAACAGGTCCACGGGCGGCGCCTCCACGCGAGCCGCGTATTCGAAGCGCACACCCGGACCGGAGGCGTCGGAACCCCGGCCGTCCACGGTGATGGAGAGGGGCAGGGTGGTATGCAGCAGCACGCCGCGAAAGCGGTCGCCGCGGCGAATCATAAAGAACGGAAAAGACGAGCTGTCCGCGGACGAAGCACCCGCCGCGCCCGCGCGATTCAGCAGGCGAAAACTACGATCATTGCAATGGGGACGCCCGCTCGCCGCGCCCAGACCGTGGACTTCGTCGCCCTCCGCCAGCGTGATGCGTAAAAATACGCCTTCGCTTTCGCCGGGATGGACGTAGCCGCTGAGGATCGATTCTTCGCCGTGACCGAGTTTGAAGGACCCGGTGGGCGGATCGTACAAATACCGGTGGCCGTCGCCGCCGCCGCGCAACAAGCCCTGGCCGTCCTGCCGCAGCGGACAGTCGCGGAAGTCGGAAGCATCCACGTGGGCAAACCCGTCCGGAAGGCCTGATACGGGCCGGGTGTCGACGCGGAAGCGAAACACTTTCTCCCCGTACTCGGCCGCCTTTACGGATTGGGCGTTCTCGATGAGCATGTTCATGCCTATCGTTTATTTTCGGGAAGTGGGGGAGAGAAATTCAGTGGGACGGGATCCAGCCGTTCTCGATTTTTATCGATTGGTTACCGGATGCCTATTTCGGTTCAGGATAGAGTTCGCCAAAGTTGAAGGGATCGTCAAAATCCATGGGCCAACGTTTTTCGTAATAGGCCATGGGCAGGCGAAGGTGGTACGCGGAGGGGACGACGTCGATCAGGAACCAGTTGAACCGGTCCGTCGGACCCTGGTTTCCAGTCGTGAGAGCGCTTTGAAAAAGCGAGATCTGTAGTAGGGCACGAACCGATTCAACACATTGCGTATCGTCGCCGATCTTCATAGCGTGATTTAGTATTACTTTCTTCTCGTATGTAGCTTCGTGCTCATCCGAATCCACGTCTTTCGACGCATCCATTTTTTCAACGTCGCTATCCGGCTCCGGACTCCCGGCCAGTTCACTACGCAATCTTTTCATTATGCGATTATGATGATATTGTGGCGCTTCCCTTTCGAGATATCGTGCCGCGAGCATGGCCATCGGCAATCCCAGCAGCGTGATGCGAAGGTGTGCAAGAGTGCGATCCGAATCGATTATTTGCTGGAAGAGTGATCGGTTTTCCTGGTTTATTATCCGAATTGGTTTCTTGGAGTGAAGAGCATCCCATGTGGTTTGAATCCCCCTGCTTATATCGTCTGCGTCCTGGAGCCAGGGTGGGAGGCGGAGATCCGTAAAGTGAAAATTATTCATGATAAAACTACCGTCGTATGGGTTAAATGTCTACCGGTCCTTTTTTGACGGTAAAATATACTTTTGGCTTTATCCTTGGAAATTCCTTCGCGAAAGAGCGAAATGCAGCGTTCCCCGGCAGGCCTTCGAGAGTCGCGACGCATCCGGTACACATCTTACGTTCCGTATATATGAGAATGACACCCTTGGCATCTTTAGGTACCTTCGCCTTCTTAAGGGCCTCGACAATGGCTTCAAGGATCTTTCGTTCGGCATCCTCAAAATTGGTGACTTCTGAATCCGTAGGCAATTCCGTATTGCCCGTCCTTGCCTGTTCCTTTATGAACCTTTCTTGCCGCTCCTTTACTATTGCAACATCCAGGTTCTTTTTGTCCCGAGTCTCCGGGCCGCCCGACACTTCCGGCCAGATTTGCCGGACCTTAAGACCCTTTATCGCTAGACTTGCAACGGCTACGTTTCCGGTACCATCTAATAACCTTCCTTCGGTCGCCTGTACATGGAGCCTGACGCGATTGGCCAATTTAAAGAGTCGGGCTACTATATGCCTTTCTTCACCATCGAGATCATATCTGACCTGCTTTTGTTTGACATTTGGCTCAACGATAAAGTCGGTCGCTACATTCCGGTCTTTTTGAACTTTGGAGAAAGGCTCTGCCAGGACTTTATAGGCGATACCCTTGAGGTTTCGGCTCAACTTGTTCTGGAAGTCCCGCTGGACTTTCTGGATTATCCGTAGAAAGGCATCGTAGCGCTCTTTGAGTGACCTGTCTGGTTTACCCTTGCGGGTATCTGCGATTGATAATCGCCGTACATCGGCTGCGGCGTCATTTATTAATTCATCATGAAACTTCTCCTGACTTCGATTCGCGAAAAACGGTCGCTTGCCGCGATCACGCATGATCCATCCGTTACCGGAACTCGAGGAGGCGCGTTTCGTGCCTTTGCGGGCGGTGGCCTTGACCTTCCAGGACTTTCCGGATATGGAAATATCCCAATCGACTTTGACGTTGCGCGGTTTGCTGACGCGCGTGCGGTTAAGAAGACCTTTGATTTCCGCTTGCGATTTTATTTCCGAGCGCGTCGCCTTTTTGGCGGCGGACCAGCCTTGTCGAGCCGCGGTAACCGCGATTTGCTTTAAGACGCCTGAGCCTTTATCTTTATCCTTCCCTTTACCCTTGCCGGCCGGCTTGCGTCGCGGGGCGCGGCGGCGGTTGACGCGTCCGATGAGGCGTTCAAAGAGAGACCGAACTTTCGCGAAAATGGAGAGGAACTTTTGCGAAAGCGTCGGCGAAATCTTGGCGATCCAGTTGCCGAAGCCCTTCGTGGCGGTGGTGAGAAAGCCGCTGAGTTTGCTCCAGAGCTTTCGCACGACGCTGAGGACTCGTCGCGCCGGTGTCGCCAGCATGCGCAAGATGGGCGCCAGGAACTGCGCGGCTTTCGCCACCGCTGCTCCGGCTCCGGCGGTCAAAACGCCGAGCAGGGCAACCCAGCCCGCGTTGCCCGCGAAACGTCCGGCCGCGCCCCCCAGGCCGGCGGCGATGTTCGCGGCGCCGCTTCCGAAAAACTTGATGAGCATCGTGGCGATTGAGTTGCCGATCTTATTGCCCACGGTCTTCGAGCCGCGTACCAGGGCGCCGAAGATGCTACCCACTGAAGTGCTGCGGGCGTTGTTCGCCGCGCGTCCGATGTTATTCCAGATTTGCCGGCCGTTCTTACGAACCCAGGCGGCCGTCCTGGCCATCTGGTTGAAGATCCCTCTCAGGGCTCCGAGAATACTGAAATCGTTCAGCTTTTTGAGGACATTGTTGGCGAAAGTCCAGACCGTGACGGGCAGTTTGGCGACTTCCCAGATTCCTTGTAGCGTGCCGATGAAGCCGTCCTTAACGAAGCCCTCGTAAATACCCTTGATAAAGGCCTTGATGAACTTCCAACTGGTTACGGCTTTCACGGTGTTGACGATCATGCGACCGATTTTTGATGCCGAAAGTCGAATGAGTCGATCCAGCAGGCGATTCACCGCGGACTTGAAGAGAATACCCAGAAAGGGAACCGGACCGAAGATCCAGTTGGGAATATTACGCACGAGTTTACGCGCGATTCCGATCATGATCTTCGCGAAGGTGCCTACGGAGGCCCCGGTGCGATTCAGGGCGATGCGAATGGTTCTTTGATCCAGTCGGCCCGTAACGGGCAGTCCCAGTTTCTTTTGAGTGTCTCCTACGAGCCAGACGAAGTTGGAGTCGATTTTACGCGTCTTGCGAATGCGGCGAAAGGGAGTATTCGTGCGCGCGATTTTAAATAGCTCCAGGGCCAGGCCGTCCGAATAGGAATGCCTGCGGCGATTCCACCAGATGGCGGCGTTGATGGCCTTTTGTCGGGCGCGTTCGCTTTTGAATTTCGGTTGGCGCCGAATCGTTTTCGCGTCGTCGCGGGGAGTGAGCCGAGCGGGTCCCGCGGAACCCGTCTGTTGGACTACATGGGCTAGTTCATGAGCCATGAAGCGCGTGCCCGCTTCCGTGCCGGCGGTGTATTGGCCGGAAGCAAGGAAGACGTCATTGCCCAGCGTAAAGCCTTTCGCGCCCAGGGAGTCGGCGGCCTGGTCCGCTGAGGTGCCCTCGTGTACGCGAACGCGTGAGAAATCCTGTCCGGTAGGCGGTTCGTGGGTCGCGCGCTCTTGCTTCGTCAGGGGGCGTCCACCTCCGCGCATGGAGTTGATCTTGTTCTCCGTTTCGGAGTCGACGCGATCCGCGCCGCCCGTATTAGAGGATGCGCGGCTGATGGACCGGGGCATAACCGACCAGGCCGGGCGACCGAATGAACGCGACGCAGGTTTTTCCGGGGGCGTGGAGGCTTGCGCCGAACTCGCGACAACATGCTCGGCTACGGCGTCGGCTTCGCGCTCCAGGGGGTCGTCGCTTGCGCCCACGCGCAGGGCGGTTTGCGCTCCCATGCGCAGTAGACCGGACACCAGTCGTTCCGGAGGTTTGGGCTTATGGCCCTTCGCGGGTGCTCCGCCCGATTTAGGCGGCGTTTTCGCCGAATTGCTGGATGGTTTCGTAGCCATGGTCCCCGTATTCGCGCGCCATAATGAATATAGCGCACGATCCGGGAATCAGTTTGCTTTATCGCGAAGATTCGCGCAAGGCGAATCAACGCGGGCGTGTTTCAAAAAAAATGAAGATGCTTTCGTCGGCCGAATGTCCGCGGATGAAGTATGTTCATGGATGAGGCATCGTCGCGCGCCTACTTTTGATCGCGAATGGGCAGATGCAGAAGACTCAGCCCGTCCAGGATAACGCCGCGGATCCAGAGCATTAAGTGTAAATGGGGTCCCGTCACCGCGCCGGTCTTGCCGGAGCGTCCAATCATGTGGCCGGCTTCGACGACCTGTCCTTCGCGTACGAGAATTTCGCTCATATGAAAATAGCCGGAGAATACGCCCAGGCCGTGATCCAGAAGAACGTAATTACCTTCATAGTACATGGGGCGCGCGATGACGACCTTGCCCCGGGCCACGCCGAAGATGGGGTGGCCAATCCAACCGTAGAGATCCACGCCGCCGTGGCGACTTACGCGAGGTTTGCGGTAGACGCGTTTGCCCTTCTTGACTACGTATCGTTGCTTCACGCGTTTCGCGAAGAAGGGTGATGTAATCTTGTGTTTGTCCCGGGGGTGGGACAGGCGCGCGGACAACATGTCCGGTCCGACGCGCTTGAAAGCCATCCGTTTCTTGCGAGCGCTGCGCGCGATGAATTCTCGCCGTTCGCGAGCCTTGCGCACGGCGTCCGGGTCGGATTTCTTGACGCGCGTGTTGTTTGAGAATCGCCCCAGGTCCATGCTGCGCTTGTAGACCGGAAAGCGGGTGGCGCGAATGCGCGGGCGAAAGTCGAAGGCGCGAGGGCGAGCTCCCCGCGCCGCGCGATAGCGAGCGTAAATACGCAGGCGCTTGCGTCCCGGTTTGGCCCAGGGCGCGATGGGAAAGATTGCTCGCAGGCCCCAGGAGCGTCGGGTCAGCGGGACGGCTCGGCCCATGAAGGAGGCCGAAAAGGCCTTCGGAAACTTTTGCTTCGGGCGGGGGCGAATTTCCATGTAGACCGCTTCTCCCTGAGCGAATCGCCGCGCGAACAAGCGCACCCGAAAGCCCGGCGCCGCGTAATTGCGTGTCCGGGCGCGCCGCAGGCGATAGCCGGCCGGCACCTGGACTCTGGTGTGGGGCGAGATTCGCAGGGTCTTGCGCGGCAGGAGCGGATCGTATTTTTTCTTCAGCGCCTTTTTTTTTCCGGGCGCCCCTTTTTTCGGAGCCGCGGACTTCTGGGCCCGGGGTCCGTTCAGGGGGGCGGCCATGGCCGCGAGGCACAGCAGGCAGGTTAACTTAATCAGGGAAAGTCTTGTCATGGGTTTGAAAATAGCTCCCGAAGGACCTCTCCGGGCGATTTATCGGTCAATGGGGTTCATTCCGCAAGGCAAAATGCATTCGTCGGCCCCCGATTTAATTGTCTTTTTATGTCCCGAAAGCGTCGAACTTATATGATAGAAGGACCCCCCGCGGTCGGACGAGGAAGCAATGTTGTTCAGTTCAAGGTATATCAGGGCCAGGTTTTCCAACGCAAGGCTTTTTAACTCAAGGATCTTCCACGCAAGCATTCAGTTGGGATTGGGGGGCATGAAGAAATTCGGCCTCGGGGCGATTCCCGCGCTGCTGCTGGCTGCGTCGTTTTCATTTTCTCCTCTGGCCGCCGAAACCATTAAAATCAAGCGTACCGAGTATGAGAACTGTATCATCCAAACGGCGCCTGGTTTCGAAGCCCGCGCCGCGGACATTCAGGCGCGCATGGTGGCCGGCTTCAAACGGCTCTATAGTCTTTTCGAAAACCCGCCCCTGAAGGCCGGCAAGCCGTCTTTCTGGCTTTTGAGCAGTGCCGACGAGATGCGAACCGTTCTGGAGCAGAAACAGTTTCGCCTGAAGCCCGAGGAGATCAAGGAAGCCGTGCGTCTGGGCGCTTACCGCGATGATGTAAACATTTTCGTGCGCGTGGATCCCACGATCCCCGAAGACTGGCTGCTGCGAATTCTATACACGGAATACGTGCGGTCCTTGATGGATGCGCTGGCGCCCTCGGCCATGAAGTATCGCATTGGTTGGTTCTACGCGGGAATGTCCTCGTATCTGGCCTGGATGGTTCTGGGCGAACAGGACAGCCAGGCGCGCGCGCTCTACGAGAAATATATTTTTCTATATTATGGCCGCCAATTCCATCCCGAACAATACACGCCCCTGCAATTGTTGGAAGTGCCGGCCGATTGGCGCTCCGCGTTGCGGCGAAACTCCCGCGCCGTATTTTCTCAGGCCGTGCTGACGTATCTTTATCTGGCCAAGCAGAAGGGACCCACGGTGGGCATAGTCATTCTGCGTAACTTTCATCGCGAAACCGCTTTCCAGACCGCCTTCGAACGATCAACGGGCTTGAAACTCAAGGCCTTCGAAAAGGAAGTCAGCGAGAAACTCTTCCCGCAGGTACGGGAACTGCACAAGAAGACTCGTCGCCCGGGCCAACCGAAACCAAAGGTTGCCCAGTAAACGAGGCGCGCAATAACCGCGCGGCCGGTCGAGAAAATTCGTAACGTCTTCGCGCGCCGGGCTTCCAAATAGATGATGAAAATTCTTTTTGTCGTCGGGGCCGGTTTGATTGCCTTCGCGGGAACGTCCCTGCTGTCCGGCCGGCTGCTCCTGGAGCCGACTTTTTTCGCCGTCTTTTACTGGAAGAATTCCCTGGACTTCGCGCTGGGTTTGCTGGGAATTTTTCTGCTGATTTTCTTTCGCCTGCTGACGGTGTATCGTCCGCTTGCCTCGGGGCGCTCGGCGCTTCGCTTCGCGCGGGCCGCCCTGCTCGGAATCGGTCTCGGGCTCGCGGCCCTGGCGATTTTTACCGTGCGCGTGAATCGCCCTGTAACGCTTGCCTGGTTCGACCCCGCGTCCGTGAGCGCGGAAGTCCTGGAGAAGGCGAAAGCACATGGGCGGGAACCCGACTTTCAAAGTGAGCCGGTGCATGACCACGAACATGACCATGTCGGAAGCGCCGGGAAGCAAGGCCCCCCGGACGGCGGGGCGCTCGTGAAACTGGATCGCCTGGCGCGATTCCAGGCCCGGGCCGCGAATAAACCCATTCTGTATTACTTTCGCGCCGACTGGTGTCCCAATTGTCCCGACTTCGAGCGCTATGTTCTGGCCAGCCCGGTCTTCGCCGCGGCCCTGCGTGATTTCGTGCTGGTGAAAATGGACGTGACCGACTTCGAAAAGTTGCGGGCCTATGTGGATCGAAACTACGGAGTGCACGGCACGCCCACCGTGGTCTTTCGGGATCGGAACGGCCGCATCGTTTCCGGCGCGACGGTGAATGGGGCGCATGTGTCGTATCGATTGTTTGGGAAGTTGTTGGAGACGGTGGGTGGCTCAAAGGATCAAAGAGTCGAGCGGTGAATACCGGCCACGGAAGGCGCGAAGGCACGGATCTTCCTGGATGGGGCTGTTTGCTTGCTTATTTGATTTAAGCCTTCGTCGAGCCTCCGATCATCACTTACCGAAAACCCCTTTCAATCCTTTCGTGAGTTCCGTGGCCCAAAATCCGTAACCTTCCGAATCGCGCCTCTCTAAAGTTCACCCGTTCACCCGTTCACCCGTTCACCCGATATCCCAAAAAATACTATCCGATGATCGGCCTTCCCGTATCCCGGTTAAATCATGATCCGCTATAACTTCCCCACCACCATCTTCTGCGCCGACGGGCTGATGAATCGCCTGGGTGATGTGCCGCCCATCAAGGCCGGTGAATTTCCGGGGCCGGCGCTGCTTGTGACCGACCAGGGCCTGATGAATACGGGAATTCCCGAGCGGGTGGCGGCTTCCTTTAAGAGCGCGGGGATCGCCTGCGAAATTTACTCCAATGTACGCACGAACCCGGACGACGCGGAAGTGGACGAGGGCGTGGAGGCGTATCGGAAAGCGGGCGCGCGCACCATCATCGGGCTGGGCGGCGGGTCGCCCGTGGACGTGGCCAAGACCATCGCCGTGCGCTTGAATCACGACGGGCCCATGGAGAAATACGATGATCTGCTGGGAGGCGATTCCCTGATCACGGGCGAGATTCCGCCCATCATCGCCATTCCCACCACCGCCGGCACCGGCGCCGAGGTGTCCCGTTCATCCGTCATTCATATTCGCTCGGTGGACCGCAAGGTCGTGATTTTCACGCCGCGCATGATGCCCGCCATCGCCCTGCTGGACGCGGAACTGACCACCGGTCTGCCGGCGCGGGTCACTGCCTGGACCGGCATCGATGCCCTGACGCATCTGATGGAGGCGTTCGTGGCCAAAGGCGATCATCCCATGGCGGACGGGATTGCCCTGGAAGGAATCGCCATGGTCTTCCAGGCTTTGCCGCGCGTATATAAAGACGGCAATGATATCGAGGCGCGCCGGGCCATGTTGATTGCTTCCATGATGGGGGCGGTGGCCTTTCAAAAGGGCCTGGGCACGGCCCACTCCATGGCCCATCCTCTCTCCTCGGTCTGCGGTCTGCACCACGGTCAGGCCAATGCCCTGGTGCTGTATCGGGTAACCGAATACAATCGCGCCGAAATCGGGGAAGAGCGCTTCAAAAAGCTGAGTTTCGCCGCGGCGCCCCACAAATCGCCCTCCTATGAGACTTTCATGTCGGAACTCCGACAATTGCTGACCCTGTGCGATATTCCGGACAACCTGTCCGAGGCCGGCGTAAAGAAGGAGCAGGTGGACGAGCTCTCCGAGCTGGCTATAAAGGACGGCTGTCACGGCGGAAATCCCCGCACCATGACCCTGGACGGATTCAAAGAGCTTTTTCACGCCCATCTGAAGTAGGGGCGATTTTTTTGGGGCTGATTTTCGGCCGAATTCGGGCTGAATCGGTGTCATAATATTCCCACCCGTCGACCGGTTTATACAAGCGATAATTCGGGCGGCGTGCTAGGTTCCCCAAAATTCAACTGGGCCCGGTGCACCAAAATAGTGCATTCGTTTTTCGGGCCCTTGTGTCGTCCGGAACGGCTTTCGAGTCGGGGCGATGCTCACGAGGGAAACAATGCAAGCAACCCGCGAAGCAATAGAAACGAATCGCACCGGTGCTCTCCATGCCGGTTATGTCCTGGTCCGCTCCACCATCGTCTGGACGGTGGGGATCCTGGCGACGATCATCGAATTCATCGTCTTTCTACCGCTCATGCTGCTGGGCAATGGCGATACCTTTCATAAAATCGCCACGTTCTGGGGTCGGAGGCTCATGGTCATATGCGGCGTGAAAACCATAATGAAGAACAATGAGAAGCTGTACCGTGATGGTCCGGTGATTTTCGTTTCCAATCATCAGA
>CAZGYS010000051.1:0-17898 GCA_964530305.1 uncultured Leptospiraceae bacterium | reverse complement strand
CTGGGACTTCGAGGAGGTCTACGCTCATCTGCACCAGTTCGCGGCCGGGCTGTCCTTGAACACGGAGAAGGAAGAGTATCTGGTCCACATCACGACCGGTACCCACGTGGCGCAGATCTGTTTGTTTCTTTTGACCGAGGCGCGCTATTTGCCCGGCAAGCTGATCCAGAGTTCGCCGCCGCCGCGCTCCCGGCGGGGAACCGCCGGCGACTATCGCATCATCGATCTGGATCTTTCGCGCTACGATGTTATCGCGTCGCGCTTCAAGCAGGAAAAGCGAGACGCCGTGGACCACCTCAAGTCCGGTATTCGCACGCGCAATCGCGCCTTTAACGAACTGATTGACCGGATCGAAAAAGTGGCCATTGAATCGCGCTCACCGATTCTGCTTATGGGGCCCACGGGCGCGGGTAAATCGCGCCTGGCGCGTCGCATTCACGAACTCAAGCACAAACGCCGTCGGGTCACCGGGCCCTTCGTGGAAGTGAACTGCGCCACCCTGCGCGGCGAAGGCGCCATGTCCACGCTCTTCGGGCATATCAAGGGCGCGTTTACGGGGGCCGTGCAATCGCGCAAGGGTCTGCTTCGTTCGGCGGACCAGGGCATTCTCTTTCTGGACGAAATCGGCGAACTGGGTCTGGACGAACAGGCCATGCTTCTGCGCGCGCTGGAAGAGAAACGCTTCACGCCTCTGGGAGGCGATTCCGAGGTGGAGTCGGACTTTCAGTTGATTGCCGGCACGAATCGCGATTTGCATGCCGGCGTGCGCGGGGGAAGCTTTCGCGAAGACCTGCTGGCCCGCATTAATCTATGGACCTTTGTCTTGCCCGGCCTGCGCGATCGAAACGAGGACATCGAACCCAATCTGCAATATGAACTGGAGCGTTTCGCCGCGGAGAACGGACGCATGGTGCGCTTCAGTCGTGAAGCCCTGAACCGCTTTCTGGAATTCGCCGTTTCGCCGCGCGCCGTCTGGGACGCCAACTTTCGCGATCTTAACGCGGCCATGACGCGCATGGCCATCCTGAGTCCCGGCGGTCGCATCACCGATAAAGTCGTGCGGGACGAAATCGACCGCCTCTTGCTTTCCTGGGGCGGCGGCGATGCAGGCGAATCCGCCTACAACACGGGCGATTCCAAACTGGTTCGGGAGGTCCTGGGAGCGGAGTGTCTGGCGGAGATGGATCTATTCGAAAGCCTGCAACTGGAGCAGGTCCTGCGCGTGTGCCGCGCGTCCGGCACCCTTTCGGAAGCAGGGCGGACGCTGTTTTCCGTTTCTCGTGAGAAAATGAAGACCCGCAACGACGCGGATCGACTGCGCAAATACCTGGCGCGTTATGATTTGAGCTGGGGCGATCTACGCCCCTGAATTACGCCCGCCGCGCCGGTTCTAATCGTTCTTAAAGTCGACCCGCGCGCCTTCGCCCATGTCCACGGGGAAGAACTTCACTTCCTGCATGCGCAACGCGGCGATGACATTGGCCGAGGTCTTCGGGGCATAACAGAAGAGCGTGCCGCCGCCGCCGGAGCCGTTGATCTTGGCGCCCAGCGCTCCGCCTTTCAGGCTGGCGGCCTGCAGGGCGTCGATGGCCGGCGTGGAGATGCCGATGGTTTCGGAAAGAACGCGATGCTCCTCGTTGAGAAGTTCGCCCATCTTTTCCTCGTCCACGCCGAGTCGCAGCATGCCCAGGCCCACGCGACAGATATCGCGATTGATGATGTGATCGTGAATGATGCGCGCGGCCTCCGAATCGACCAGAGGCGAACCGTCCGCGCCGGCCATTTCGTCGAATTTTCCGAGCTCGATATCGCGCAGATCAAAATCGGGATGTAGCTCCGATACGGTTTTGACGGCGTCGTGCACGCGATCACTGGCGCCTTTCAAAACGCCCTGGGTGTCCTTGGGCACGCCCGAGTCGATCAGGATAAAACCGGAGGGGACCACGTCCAGACGCTCGACGCCATAGGGTACTTCGTCTTCGTCGTCCGATTCTCCCTTTTCGCGATTGGCGGCCGGAGATACGCCTGAACCGCCGGCGTTCGAATCTTTCGCGTCCGCTGCTTTCCCTTGCCCCAGGTCTTTGGGATAAACGTGAATCAATCCGCCCAGGTAGCACGAATACTGATCCATCATGCCGCCCGCGCCGCCGAAGAGTTCCTTCTCTCCGCGATAAACAAGATAGGCGACGGTCTCGGGATCCTGAATATAAAGTTCTTTTTCGGGATGTTCGCCGATTTCGATCAACAGGCGCATCCAGGCCGAGGACATGGCCGAACTGGAGGAGCAGCCCGCGCGCACGGGAATGTCCGAGCGAAAGGTCAGTTCCCCGCCGCGCGGAAATTCAAAGCCCTGGTCCAGAAGCACCCGAGCGATGCCCCAGCAGTAGTCCTCACTGTCTCCCGGCTGGTCCTTGTAAATATCCAGCAGGCCCGGTTCGCTGCCCTTAATGTCGGGGCGATGAATGGTGAAGGTCTTTGCGTCCGTGGGCGTGTATTCGATATGAAAGCGAAGGTTAATCGCCATGGCGACGACCGGCAGGCCCAGATAATCCTGGTGTTCGCCAAACAGGCAGATGCGTCCCGGCGCGCTGGTTTGAATTTTCGGCAATGCCATCGCCGCAGCTTGCGCGGCCCCGCTTCGGGCGTCAAATGGAACCCGAGTTTTTGCTCCTGTCGAAGGTATTTTTATTGACCCGGGACCCCTGGCCCGGCCCGCTTCCGGATGGACTCCGTTTTTACCATAGATTGCAATTATGTCCGTCCCCGAGTCGCCGCCGCGTACCTCATTATCGAGGGAGATCGCGCCGCTTTCGTAGAAAACAACACCACCCACGCCGTTCCCCTGATGCTGGATGCCCTGCGCGCTCACGGCATGGAACCCGAGCAGGTGGAATACGCCATCATCACCCACGTGCACCTGGACCATGCGGGCGGGAGCTCGGCGCTCCTCAAGGCCTGCCCCAATGCCACCCTGCTGGCCCATCCTCGGGCCGCTCGACACGTCATCGATCCTTCCCGCTTGATTCGTTCCTCGGTCATGGTCTACGGCGAAGAGCCTTTTCGAGAGCTTTACGGGGAAATCGAGCCCGTGGCGGCCGACCGGGTGCGCACCATGGCCGACGGAGAGGAACTGCGCTTCGGAAATCGCACTCTGACCTTCTTTTTTACCCGGGGCCACGCCAATCATCACTTCTGCATTCACGACTCCGGAACAAACGGCGTATTCACCGGCGATTCCTTCGGTCTTGCTTATCCGGATCTGCAGGTTGGTTCGCGACCCTTGCTGTATCCGTCCACCACGCCCACGGATTTCCACGCCGAGGAAGCACGCCTTTCGGTACGCCGCATTCTCGAGACCGGCGCCGATCGAGCCTATCTCACGCACTTCGACGCCTTCGAACATATGCAGGAGGGGGCCGACCAGATGCTGCGGGGTCTGGACGTCATGGAAGAGATTCTGGACGCGGCTTCCGAAAGCGGTGAGCAGGGCGATCCACTGCGTCGTTTCTGCGAGGATCGCATTCGAGCCTATCTGGACGGAGAGCTGGCCGACCGGGGTCTGGCCCTGGACGGTGCCGGCCGTAAGCTCATGGATCTCGACATCGAGCTGAACGCCATGGGCATCGCCTTCGCGGCGGACCGACTGCGCCGCGCCGTGGCCGCGGACTAACGCCGCGGCTCCGGATTAACCCGGATTAAAGCCCGGCCCGCTTACTTCGGTCGTTTGTACTTCAAGACGCGGCGAGTTTCTCGACGCTCGTAATCCGAGTTCGCGCCGGAGGCGATTGCGTCGGGCGAAGGCAGTCCCGGGGACGCGGTTACGGTAACCGGCGTCGTTTCCACGCGCAGTCCGGCTTCCTTCAATATTAAGAGTGATTCCAGCCGCAGATCCGCGCCGTCTTCGCGCGCTTCCCGGGCTATGGTTCTTGCCGCCGCCGCGCTGTAGAGGCGAAAGCCGGACTCCGGCGCGGGAGTGCCCATTCGTTTTGATCGGCGATTTCTGCCCCGACGTCTTCGCGCGCGGGCGAACTTACCTGCGCGCATGTCCGCCAGGCTGGGGGCGTAAATGCTTCGGCTCAACGCATCGCTCTCGAAACCGACTACCGCACCCGGTTCTCCCAGGGGTTTGCCCGCCGGTGATTCTCCGCCCGCCTTACGCGCGGCCTTTTCCAGACTCACCCGGGCCTGTTCCTCCATCCAGGGTTCCAGCAGGGCCAGGCTCTCGTCGGGGGAAATCGCGCCGGCGGATTCGTCCACCAGTACGCGTCGCCCCGAGGCGTGCATGAGGCCCGTTCGCACGGCGCAACCACCGCCGAACGCGCGGTAATGATGAAACACGCGCAGGTTCCCGGTGAAGATGCCCTCGATTTCCAGGTGTTCTTCTCCAGGCATGACGCCGTCGTGTACGACGATGATCTGGGTTTCGGATGCATCGCCTTGCGCGCGAAAGGTCTCGCCGAGAAAGCGCGTCCAACTAAGGAGCACGCTTTGCTGGTGTTTCAGGTCTTCCGTGAGGACGGGCAGGATTACGCTCAACTGGTGCTGGCTTTTGTCGGGGCCGGCACCCGGTCGCCTTTCCAACTGAACGGTGAAACCGGGATTCAGTTCGCGAGGGACGCGGGGAAAACGAGCCCGCATGTCGGAACCCCGACAGATTTCCAGGATGTCTTTTTTCTTCCAACGATTCGAGTCCAGATTCAGCACGGCCCCGCCGCCCGGCAGGAGTTTATCCAGGATGGCCAGCATTTCATCCAGGCCGCTGGGGCTTTCATTCACGTCCAGATACAATCCGTTCAAGCAGTTGGCCGGCGCCTCGGCCAGGGGAATGCCCAGGATGCCGGGACCCAGCACTTCCCCATGGTTTTCGGACCAGGCCGGATAGCCCACGGTCTGGGACCAGGCGGGTATGGTAGCATGTAGAAAATTTCGAAACGCTTCTTCGCGAGGATGCATCGTTTAGATTATCGGCACATTCGCGAAATGGGAGGGGCGATTACCCCGGCACGCGAAAGTACCGGGGCTTTAGGATAAACGGGATCAGGGAGCCGAGATGACTACCTTGAGATCCTTGCATACGATTTTGCCGCCCTCGGGCTTGCAGTGTTCGACGCCCATATGACCCAGTTTAGGATGGGTCGGTTTGTCCGAGCTCATATAGGGACGCAGGTATCCGCCCTGGCCGTCCGGAGAAATTCCCAGGGAAGTTTTGGGTATGCAGCCCATGGCTGCCGGCATGGAAGTAGCGGCCAGCAGGCCCAGTATTAGTTTAAGTTTTTTCATTGGATTCCCGCCTTACTTTTTACAATCCAGGTCTCCCTGGTCATTACCCGTGCAAAGCATGTTGCCTTCCACCGTAGTGCTGGCCCAGAAGAACCAGTAGGTGAGCTTCAATTTCGTGACGCGATAAACGGGTTTATCGCCCTGAGCGGCCGCCGAGGACGCATGGGCGTTGCGCGCATCCTGAACGGAGATTTGATTAACGGTGCACGCGGCCGACAACAAGGCGATGACCGCGAGTATTAGTAGCTTTTTCATTTTCAAACGGCTCCTGTATGATTACTGGTTCTGGTAGAACCCCGGCTTCTTATGGTACTCGTCGTCGATATTGATTTTGAGTTCCTTGTTGCACTGGAGCGTGGAGCCTTCCACGGAACAGACATAGATCTTGTTCAGTGCGTTCAGGTAGTGAAATTTACCCGGGCCCTTGACGAGAACGCTTCTCCCACCCACGGGCTGTTCGGTAACCGCGGTTACACTGCATGCGGCGCTCAATACGGATATTCCCACGATGAAAGCGGCCGCTAAAATATTCTTGTACGATTGAATCATATACAAAAATGCCTCCTTTAAGTTAAGGAGGAACGGGAGGGCGTCACGGCGCAAGTAAAATCGATCGCGAGCACGGCGAATCGCGTGAAGGAGCGACGATATATTCACGCGATTCGCGCCCTTCGCCGGGATTCGTGATCTATTTCGAGCTCAATGAATCAGGAGTGTATGGGGATGCTCGATCAGGTTTTTGAAGGTCTGCAGATACTTCGCGCCTTCCGCGCCGTCGATGACGCGATGGTCGCAACTCATGGTTACGGTCATGGTGATGCCGGGAACCAGTTCGCCGTTTTTGACGACGGGTTTCTCCACGAGTCCTCCCACGGCCAGCAGGCCCGCTTCGGGTTCGTTGATGATGGCGGAGAAATTGGAAATGCCGAACATGCCCAGGTTGGAAATCGTAAACGTCCCGTCCGTGTATTCCTCGGGTTTGAGTTTGCGATCACGCGCCTTGCCGGCCAGTTCCCTGGTCCGACTGGAAATATTGGCGATGGAAAGCTGGTCCGCGTCGCGAATGTAGGGCGTGATGAGTCCGCCGTCGATGGCCACGGCGATGCCCACGTCCACGCGACCATGCTGAATGATGTGATCATCGCGCCAGGACGAATTGCAGATGGGGTGTTTCGTGAGCGCCATGGCCGCGGCCTTGACGATGAGATCGTTCATGCTGATCTTCAGGGGATGTTCCGGATCCGCCTCGGCCAGGTCCGCGTTCAATTGCTTGCGTAAGTCCACCAGCGGACGGGCGTCGAATTCCAGCGTCAGATAAAAGTGCGGAATGTTGTTCTTGGCGTCATGCAAGCGCGATGCTATGACTTTGCGCATGCCCGAAACTTCTACGCGTTGATCGGGTCTGCGCTGAATTACGGCGCCGCCCTTCGCGCCCTGGATGGAAGCCAGCACGTCTTTCTTTACAATGCGTCCCTTCGGCCCACTACCTTGAACGCGTGCCAGGTCCACGCCCTTGTCCTCCGCCAGGCGTCGTGCCAGGGGACTGGCCAGAATACGGCCGGTACGCTTGAAGTTGGGATCATCCCCGGTGGGCGCGCTTTGCATGGGAGCCGGAGTCGCGGCCGTCGGAGCGGGAGCGGGCGTGGAGGCGGGAGCAGGTGCCTCGGCGACGGGTGCCGCCGGAGCTTCGGTTTGGGCCGGTTCCGCCGCCGGCGGCGAAGCCTGGGCGGGAGGCGCGCCGCCCCCTGCTTTCATTTGTTCGAGTTTGGCTTTCGCCTCTTCGATGAGATCCTGCACGACTTCGCCGACATCGCCGACGATACCCACGGGGGCGCCCACGGGGAGCTTATCGCCTTCCTGCGCCAGTTGGACCAGCAGGATGCCGTCATCGAAGGCTTCCATCTCCATCACGGCCTTGTCCGTTTCCACTTCGGCCAGGACGTCTCCGGGCTCGACGTGGTCTCCGGTTTTCTTGGACCACTTGACGAAGGTGCCTTCCTCCATGGTGGGGGATAGCTGGGTTAGTTCGATGATAATCGCCATTGAATTTCCTGATCTTCCTTTTGTCTTCGCGCCGGCGCCTTACTGCATCAACTCTTCCACGGCCTGCATGATGTTCGTCGCGTTGGGCAGGCTGAGTTTTTCCAGATTGCCGGCGTAGGGCATGGGGACGTCCGCCTGCGAAACTCGCAGGATGGGCGCGTCCAGGTAATCGAAACAATTGCGTTGAATCAGATCCGAAACATAGGCTCCCAGCGATGCCTGGGGCCAGGCTTCTTCGATGATGAGGACGCGATTGGTTTTGCGCACGGATTCATAAATGGCCTGTTCGTCCAGGGGGCGCAGCGTTCGCAAGTCCAGGATCTCCGGGTTGTATCCGGCCTGTTCCATGCGCGGCAGGGCCTCCATGGCGAAGTGATATGAACGAGACCAACAGATGATCGTAAAGTCGGAACCGGGCCTCTTGATGTCGGCCTTACCCAGGGGAATGAGATATTCCTGCTCGGGGACCTCATCCATGTAGCCGTAGAGTACTTCGCTTTCGATGAAAATTACGGGGTTGTTGTCGCGAATGGAAGTCTTCAGCAGCCCGCAGGCGTCATGGGGAGTGGCCGGCGCGGCGACGATGAGTCCCGGGCAGTGCACGTAATAGGATTCGAGCGATTGGCTGTGCTGGGCCGCCAGGTGTCCGCCGGCTCCGCCCGGTCCGCGAAAGACCATGGGGATATTAAACTGCCCGCCGGACATGTAGAGCAGTTTGGCGGCGTTGTTGATGATTTGATCAATGGCCACCAGAGAAAAGTTCCAGGTCATGAATTCGATGATGGGTCTCAGACCGCACATGGCCGCGCCCACGCCCACGCCGGCGAAACCGTTTTCGGAAATGGGCGTGTCCACGACGCGCATCTCCCCGAATTTTTCCAGCATGCCCTGGCTGACCTTGTAGGCGCCCTGGTAGTGGCCGACTTCCTCGCCCATGAGGAACACGTCTTCGTCGCGTTCCATTTCCTCAATCATGGCTCTATTCAGCGCTTCGCGATAACTTACTTTTCCCATTTGTGTTCCTGAAATAAATCTGGCCCGCCTTCAATATCGACGGCTTCTTTGCCCCGTTGCCCCGTCATACCAGCACATTCGTAAAGAGATCCCCGGGCGGCGGTTCCTCGGAGCTCTCCGCGAAGGACACGGACTCGTCGACGATTTGCTTTACTTCGCTCTCGACGCGCGCGACGTCTTTTTCCGGCACGCCGCTCTTGCTGAGAATTGCCTTGGCGCGATTCAGCGGGTCCCGTCTTTTGTAGACCTCGACTTCGTCCTTCGTGCGATACTTGGCCGGGTCCGACATGGAGTGGCCGCGAAAGCGATACGTGGAAATCTCCAGCAGGGACGACTCTCCGTTTTCCCGCGCGCGTTTGACGTATTCGCTCACTTTGCCGTGGACTTTCATTACGTCGTCGCCCTCGAAGTGGTCCCGCAACATGTTGTAGGCCACGGCGCGAATGCTTACGTCCTCCGTGGCCAGCGCGCGATACTCGGGCGTGCCCATGCTGTAATGATTGTTCTCACATATAAAGACACAGGGCAGTTTCCAGAGACTGGCCAGGTTCAAGGATTCGTGGAAGGCGCCGATGTTGGCCGCGCCCTCTCCGAAGAAACAAATTACCACGGCGTTTTCGCGATTGTACTTGGACGCCCAGCCCATGCCGGCCGCCAGGGCCACGTGTCCGCCCACGATGCCGTGACCGCCCATGAAGCGTTTCTTCTTATCGAAAAAGTGCATGGAGCCGCCCTTGCCGCCGCTGACGCCGGTCTTCTTACCGAAGAGCTCGGCCATAAGAGCGCGGGGCTCCAGGCCTCTCGCCAGGGCGTGGCCGTGATCACGATAGGTTGAGACGACGTAGTCCTGGTCCTGGAGGGCATTGATGGCGCCGGTGCCCACCGCCTCCTGACCTATATAAAGATGACAGAAACCGCCGATTTTTCCCGTGGCGTACGCCTTGGCGCTGGCCTCTTCAAAGCGGCGAATCAGGAGCATTTCGCGGTACATCTTTTTGAGCAGCTCCAGGTCTCCGCCGCTGACGGCTTCGGCCTCCGGAAGTTCCGGCGGTAGCTCGAAGGGTTGTGGTTCGGTGAGATGTTCGTCGGCTGAATGTGTAGTCATGGGCTTGTTCGGGGGCCGTTCAGGCGATTCCTATCATGGGTCTGAAACAGGTCGTGGCAAGTCCTTTTTCCGGAATTGCCCCCGGTTCGGATCAAATCGCCTCAACACTTCCGCTCCCTTTCGATTGCAATGTGAAGCGCCGCTTGATTAGCTGACATAATCCGGTCGCCGGGAAGACGTCCGGTTTACCAGGTTCTGGAAAGGTTCACGATGAGGACGGAGCGAATGAAACGAATTACGACCGACCGAGCACTACCCCGTTTGGTTCGCGGAGCCGTGCCCGTGCTGCTCTTGCTGGTTCTGTCGTGCGGAAACTCCGAAGCGAACGGCAAGCCCACCAGCAATCCGGCCGAACGGGCGAAGTACTACGGTCGGACTTCCCCCGGGGCTTACCTTATGGGGCGCTTCTCTCCGAGTCGCCATGAAAAATTCGTCACCCTGAAATCCCTGGGTATTCCCGGCAATGGTCGTACGCATCGCCTGCGGCGAGAGGCCGCCGTCGACCTCCGGCGCATGTATCTGGCCTTTCGCAAGGCGCATCCGGGCGTGCCTTTTCGCGTGATTAGTTCCACGCGTCCGTTCTACACCCAGAAAAGTATCTGGGAGCGGAAATGGAACGGCAAGCGCCGAGTGGAAGGCTTGATCCTGACTCGTTCTCATCCCAATCACTACAAGCGCGGCTTGAAGATTCTGCGCTTCTCTTCCATGCCCGGTACATCGCGTCATCACTGGGGAACGGACTTTGACATCACTGCTCTTAATAATAACTATTTCAAGAGCGGTAAGGGCAAGGTGCTCTACGATTGGCTGCGCGCCAACGCGGGTCGTTACGGTTTCTGTCAACCCTACACGGCCGGCCGGAACAAGGGTTATCAGGAAGAGCGCTGGCACTGGTCCTATATGCCGCTGGCAAGGCGATTCCTCCGGGACTGGATGGCCATTTATGGTCGCAATACGAAACTGCTGTCGGGTAAATTCGCGGGCGCGAAGACCATGCATGTTAAAGCCCCCGAATACGTCACCGCCATCAGCTCCTCCTGCCGGTAAGGCTTCATCGCCCTTGCCCTGAACGCCGCGCACTGATCTTTCGCGCGGCGCGAATGCTTGCTCGGACGTTCTTCGAATTACATCATAACATGATGCAGGTTCGGTGAAGATGTTTTCGCCTTCGCGCTCGGGCGATTACGCTCCTTCATAGTGTTCAGTCAAAAATCATCGTGCCCGGGAAGCGGCGACACGAATCGATTTGACTTTGGATTTTTCCGGTCGGATTTTCTTTCGAAGGCGAAAACGAACTTCGCCTTCGGAGAATCTCCATGGTTTCCTTGCCGGGTTATGAAATTGAAAGAGAAATTCATCGCGGTACGCGATTCCTGATTCTGGCGGGCCGTCGCCTGGTGGACGGACAATCCGTCGTCATTAAGACCTTTCGCGAAGCCTTGCCCGCGCCCCGGGACATCGCCCGTTTGAAACAGGAGCAGGAGCTGACCGGTTCCTTGCCGGATTTGAATCAGAGAGACGGCGGCATTATTCGCGTTTACGACCTGGAGGAATATCGCGGCAACTATTACCTGATTCTGGAGAACATCGACGGGGTATCCCTGAAGCAACACGTCGCGGACCGGAGCATGGACCTGCGTCGTTTCCTGCGCATCGCCGTGCGGCTGACTGAAACCCTGGCGGGCATTCACGCGGCCGGTATTATTCACAAGGACTTGAAGCCGGCCAACATCATCATCAATCCGGACGCGGACCTGATTCGCATTACGGATTTCGGAATCGCCACGCGCATTCGCGGCGAGACCACTACCTATTCACCGGCGGGTGCGCTGGAAGGAACACTGGCCTACATTTCGCCCGAGCAAACGGGGCGTATGAACCGAGCCGTGGACTATCGCTCGGATCTCTATTCCGTGGGCGTGACATTTTTTGAAATGCTGGCCGGTCGTCGCCCTTTCGACGCCCAGGACCCCATGAAGCTGGTGCACGCTCATATTGCCCTGGCGCCGCCGCGCCTGGAGGACGCCGTTCCCGGCACGCCGAAAGTGCTGAGCGATATCGTCGCGCGCCTGTTGCGCAAGAACGCGGAAGAGCGCTATCAGTCCGCCGCCGGCCTCAAGAGCGATTTGCTGACCTGCCTGGAAAAACTAACGGGCGAACGCGAAATCGCGTTCTTTGAAATCGGACGCGAGGACTACTCCGGTCGCTTTCAGGTGCAACAGAAACTCTACGGCCGCGAAAAGGAGACGCGGGATCTCATGGCGTCCTATGAGCGCGCCGCCGCGGGTTCGGCCGAGATCATGCTTGTGTCCGGCTACTCCGGAGTCGGCAAGTCGGCCCTGGTAAACGAGGTTCACAAACCCATCACGGGTCACAATGGTTTGTTTATCGCCGGTAAATTCGATCAGTTCCAGAGAGACGTACCGTACTATGCGATTTCGCAGGCGTTCAACGAGTTGTGCTCCTATCTAGCGGCGCAAAGTTCGGAAGTTCTTGAACGCTGGCGCGAAAAGATTCGCACGGCCGCGGGCGACCAGGGCGGAGTGCTTACGGACATCGTGCCCGACCTGGAATTGATCATCGGTAAGCAGACGCCCGTGCCCGAGCTGGGATCGGCGGAGACCATCAATCGCCTGAACGCGGTTTTCCGAAAGTTAATGCACGCCGTTTGCGACGCCGAGCATCCGCTGGTCATGTTCATCGACGATTTGCAATGGGTGGATTCCGGTTCGTTGCTGTTGCTGAAGCACATCCTTGAAAGTCCGGATCTTAAACACTTCCTGCTCATCGGCGCGTACCGAGACAATGAGGTCGACGCGAAGCACCCCTGGGCCCTGGCCATGCAAGAGTTTCAGGAGAAGGGCATTCGCCTGGCGGACGTGCGTCTGGAGGAACTTTCGCCCGGGGATATTCGCAATCTCCTGAGCGATGCGCTGAATCACGAACCGGAACAAACCGGAAGCCTGGCGGACCTGACCCTGGAAAAAACCAGGGGGAACGCGTTCTTCGTAAAGGAGTTTTTGAAGAGTCTGGCCGACGACGAACTTTTGAAGTTTGATTTCGAGTCCCGAAGCTGGGGCTGGGACATGGAGGCCATTCGCGAAAAGAAAGTAACCGACAATGTCGTCGATCTGATGGCGAATCGCATTGACCGGCAGGAACCCGATACGCGCAAGGCCCTGCAATTGGCGGCGTGCATGGGCAATAAATTCAGTCTGCATCTGCTTTCCATTATTCACGAGAAAGCGCGCGCGGAGACCCTGAGGGATCTCTGGCCGGCCATTCAGGAGGGTCTGCTTCTGCCCCTGGACGCGAATTACAAGGTCATCGCGCACGTTTCGGCGGATACCATCGCCGATTCCAATCAAACCATGATTTCGCGTTTCAAGTTTCCCCATGACCGGGTCCAGGAAGCCGCCTATTCCACGATTCCGTCGGAGCAAACCGGTGAGATTCACCTTCGCATCGCGCGCCTGCTCATGCGGGACGCCGACGAAGGCGAACTCGAAGAACGAATTTTCGACATCGTGCACCAGTATTCCAACGGCCTGGAAGGCCTGGTGGATGCGTCGGAAAAAATTCGCGTGGCCGAACTTTGCCTGCGGGCCAATGAAAAGGCCATGAAGTCGTCGGCTTTTCGCACGGCGCTTTCGTTTTGCGAAACGGCCGCCGGCATCATTGACGAGCTGGACGTAAGTCATGAATTGAACTGGCGTTTATTGCATAATCGCGCCGCGTGCGAATACAGTTGCGCGCTGCTTGAGCAGTGTGAACAGACCATCCTCAAGGCCCTGGTGATTTCCCGGGAGCAGGACGAATACGCCGCCATTTATCAGATCTATCAGGGAGTGCTCTTCCAGATGAATCGCCATATGGAAGGCATCGAGGCCACCGTGGAAGGGTTGCGATTGCTGGGCCTGAACGTGCGCCCCAGCGCTACCAAGGTGCACGTGGCCGCGGAATACGTGAAGTTTCGCCTGCGCCTGGGACGACGGCGTGCCGACGAACTCTTGAATTTGCCCGATGTTTCGGATCGTCGCATCTATAATATCTGCGCGATTCTGTACGATGCCATGCCTTCCACCTACATGGCCAAACCGGATATGATGGGTTACCTGAGCGTAATCATGGCGAACCTCTGTCTGCGTTACGGGAAGTCCAAGTATGCTCCCTTCGCCTTCGGCATGGTGGCCCTGGTCATGAGCGGCGTGACCCGCGAAACCACCCTGGGACGCGAATTCAGTGATATGTCCCTGGCCATGAGCGAAAACTACAGTGATACGGATATTCGTGGTCGGGTGAATTTTCTCGCGGGCAATTTCGTGCATCACTGGATTCGTCCCGTGCGGGATCATTTGCCCCTTGTAAACACCGCGTTGCGACTTACGCGTGAATCCGGCAACTTAAACTGGGCCGTGTATTCGCTGTTCTTTTGTCGCAGCCAGAGCATATTCTGGAATACGAAGCGGCTGGCGCAAATCATCGAAGACAATGAAGCGGCCTACGAGCTGTTCTTTAAATTCAAGGACCGCGAAGTTTACATGACGCAAATTTTCATCGTGAACTTTCTGCGGCGCATGGCCGGCATGGGAGACGCTTTCCTGCCCGCCGAAGCGGAGTTTGAGCTGGAGCCCTTCCTGGGGGAATTCATCAACTCCAACAATTACGTGATTCGCGGTTACATTCATTTGTTTCGCATGGTGGAAGCCTACGAATTCGGCGAATACGAAAAGGCTCTGCCTGATGCCCGGACCGGTTCTTTTATCGTGCAAGAGGCCCTGGGCATGATGCTGGATCCTATTCAGCGCTTCTACTATCAGATGACGGTTCTGGCCGCTCATGATAATCTGGGCGGATGGGAACGGCTGAAGCTGATGCCCATGTATCGCCTGAACCGATTCATGTTTCGAAAGTTCGCCCGGGAGGTTCCGGAGAATTTTGGTGCGCATCATGAATTGATATTGGCCGAGGAAGCGCGCGTTAAGAAAAGCAAGGGGGCCATGGAGGCCTATGAACGCGCCCTGGCGGCCGCCGACCAGTCCGAGTTTCCTCACATCGGCGCGCTGGCTTATGAACGCGCCGCCTTGTTTCATTTAAGCGTTGGTCATCTTCGCATCGCCTCGGTATATCTTAAGCGAAGCCTGGAGCTACACGAAGCAAGGGGAGCGCGCGCGAAAGTAAAGTATCTGCGAAGGGAATACGCGGATCTATTGCGGGCGGACCCGGCCGACGCCTCCCCGGCCGGGGATAAGACCGGGACGACGAGCACCACCGGTGTTTTCCTGGATCCTTCGAGCATACTCAAGGCGGCGGGTGCCATATCCGGCGAAATCAAACTTGAACCGCTTTTGCGCAAGATTACCAGCGTACTCATGGAGAACGTGGGCGCGCGAAGGGGCGTACTGCTCATGCGCCGTAACGGAAAGCTTCGGGTTGAGATTGAGGGTCGCCTGGACGCCGGCGAGCAGGAGTATCGCGTAATTGATCAACCCATGGAGGAGTTTTCGGAACTACCGGCGCGTATCGTCGAATTCGCCGTTCGTACTGGCGAAAGTAAGGTCGTGGACGGTCTGAATCCCGGCGAATTCGGCGGCGACGAGTATGTTAAGAAGTCGGAGCCGCCGTCCATGCTGTGCGTCCCGATTGCAAACGGGGCGCGAAGCTTCGGCGTAGTGTACCTGGAAAACGATCTGGCCCGGGACGCCTTTACGAAGGAGCGCTTGAAAATCGCCGGCGTGCTGTGCGGTCAGGCCGCCGTGAGTCTGGAAAACGCGCTCATTTACGACCGGATGGAGCGCAAGGTGGACGAACGCGCGCGTGAGGTTCGCGACATCATGCGCAATGTTCGTCACGGCCTCTTCGTCGTTGAGCGAGACCTGGCATTGCGCCCGATTTTTTCCCATCCATTGCCGCGGCTTTTCCCGGGAGTTTCCTTTGAACGCGTGGAAAGTTTACGCATTGGAGATCTGATTGAGCATCCCTTACTGGAGAGCTTTCTGAATATGCTCTTTGATAGCCCCTTCGTCTCGGACACCATGGTGGCCGCGGCCAATCCCGTGGCCGAATATTGCGCCATGGGTTCGAGGGAAAACGGAGAGGGCGTCACCCGCGACCTTTCCATTTCATTCGCGCGCATCCGCGAAGGCGAAGCTCCTGATGCGCCGGTTCGTCGAGTCATGGTGGTGGTCGAGGAGCGCGGTGGAGGCGATACCGCGGCGGAAGAGTCCGGTATCGGCGAACGCGCCGAAGACGAGCCCGGCCTTGGCCGGACCGCGGAGCCGGGCGAAGACCTTCGCGCGACGTGCGCCCGGGAAGCCGGGGAATTGAATAAGCGGGTTCGCCTGGAGTTTGAAAATCGCCTGCCTGATCCGCTCCCGTCCGAAGTATGGAAGCCCTTGAATAAATCCCTGGAGGAACTTGTACGTAACTCGGTTCGACACGGCATTGAAAAGGAACGAACGGCAACGGGAAAACCCTCGGAGGGTCGCATCCTGGTGCGACTGGAGCAAGATGCCGACCATGTGCATGCCGTATGCGAAGACGACGGCGGCGGACTGGACTACGGGGCTATTCGCGCTCGGGCGGTGAGCATGGGCGTGTTGAACGACGAAAGCGCGGGGGCCTTGCCGGACAAGAAAGTCGCGGCGCTGATTTTTCGCGAAGGCTTGAGTACCGGGGACGGAGCGGGCGCGGGCCTGGGACGCGTGCGAAACGATTTGCGTAAGCTGGGCGCGGTTTTGCGTATCAAGAGTGAAACCGGGAAGCGAACGCGTTTCTTGATTAAAATACCTCGGCCCGGACGGCCGGCGGATTGAAAGACCAGGGCCATTCAGTCAGGTCTTTTCAAAAAATACGCCGGGGGTTACCTTGAAGACTTCGCACAGGGCGATGAGCGCGCGATGGGAGGCGTTGTCCGATTTTTCCAACTGGGCTACCCGCTGATGGGTAAAGCCGCTGAAATGTCCCGTGGCCTCAATCTTTTGCGCAAGTTCTCTCTGAGACCACTTTCTGGCCTCGCGCAATTTCTTGATCTTCGCGCCGCTGAACCTCATCTCCGCCCCTCCGCAACTCCTCCATCGGCAAACTTGGCATGTCAATACTTTTTTCAGCCCGGATCCACGCCGCGCATTCGCGGATTTCGGTTGACGCCCTTGTCGGCGGCGCTCGGTGTCCAGTCTAGATGTCGAAGAAAAAGTCGTATCCTAGTGCCCTCATGGCGCGGACGGAGGAAAAAACATTCCGTTACATCTTGATCATTTTGCTGCTGGTTGTTTCGTTCAGTTACTGGCTTGTCCACAATGCGCGTCACAAGCCGGTGGCGAAGGGTGATCTGAATCGCCCCGAGACCATACGCTCCGCGCACGCTCGCTGGTTTCCCGCCTGGCGTGGAAAGATTACCCGCGTCGGCGAGCACTATCGCCTCTATCCTCTCGCCGTGTTCTATTATACCGCCTCGGGCGATGAAGACGGCGAACGTCTGGTGGGACGGCCGTCGGAGGCGGTTAAACTTACGGGCACTTCTTACGTGCCTATTTTATCCGTTAAGCATCCGCTGGGACGGGTGATTTCGCGCATTCGTCCTCGGGCCGACGGTACGCGAAGACTTTCATCGTCCCTCATGGAAAAACTCGAGAAAGCCCGTTTGGATTTCGTCGTCCGGGGCGAACGCTTCAAAAGCATGGCCGACGTTCCTTCCGGCGTGGTCAAACGACCGGGGTTCGAAGCTCAAGGCGCGCATTTGCTCGGCGAAAGCGCGACGACGGAGGCGTTTCGCAGAACCCTGAAGGCGACGGATATTGAAAACATTCTCGTCATTACGAAGTGGGAACGGCCGGAATATGTTGTCCCGGTGATTTTAACGATCATGGCGTTCGTTTTGTTTCTGATCTGGATTGCAAAGCTGGGTAAGGCGAGTCGAGCTTTCCGACACGCTCTCGTAGCGGACAAAGCCGCGAGTGAGCAAGCGGCCGCGCTGGCCGAGAGCGGAGTCGCTCCCCGGGGGCCGGTGGAAGGCGTCCAGGATCCGGCCTACGATGTCCTGTTCCAGGCGCCGCCTCGAAGCATGAAAAAAATCAATGCCATGGTGAAGCACAACATCAAGGAGCGAAACCTGGCGCTGCGTCTGGCGCCCATTTCCCTGATAACGGTTCCCATTGCGTTCTTGCTGGAAGGCGAATGGAGTCTTGCGGCATTCCAGGTGGGGCTGGTCTTCGCGGGGCTGACCGCGCTCGGGTTCTTGTATATGGCCTTCGTTCATGTGCTTCTCCGGCGTCGGGCCCTGGCGATTTTGCGCCGTGGAATCGCCTATCCGGGTATCATCGTTACGGCGGATTCCACCGTTACCGAATCCGAGGAGCAATTGAATATTACGCGGGTGTTTTTCGAGGACGACCAGGGGGCTCGGACGGCGCTGGTCTTCGCGATGGGCGGGAAGTCCATGGAAACTCCGCCGGCGG
>CAZGYS010000050.1:0-18136 GCA_964530305.1 uncultured Leptospiraceae bacterium | reverse complement strand
CATTCCACGTCCCGAGGTTCGCCGACGTTGAGCGACAATAGTTTCATGGGCGCGGCATTCATGGGACCGGGATAGCATCCCGGCGATTTCATGTCACCTTGTTTCCCTTGACTATTTCAAGGCTCGCGCGACCTTGCGGTATGTCCCCCATGGCGAAATCGTCCCGTGTTCAGGAAATTCTTTTGCAACGCGAAGCAGGCGGACTGCGGATCACGACCATCGCGCGCATTCTGTTGAGCCTGATGCTGATCACGACCCATGTTTTCCTGGCGCAAAGTCGCTTCGAACTTTTCGCCGCATCGGCCTTGAACGTAGTCCACCTGTTTACGGGTGCTCTTTTTCTCTATTGGATTCACCAGCGCAGAAACCTTGCCTTCGTGGGCGTCGGCGGAGCCGTCACGGACGTACTGACCATGGCCATCATGCCCGTCCTGTGGTATGATTCCCTGGGCGGATATGATGCCATCCAACCTTCTTTTCTGTTTAAGGGCAGTTCTTTCTTCTTGATCCTTGGTTACATTCTCATCAATAGTCTGGCCCTTCGCCCCGTATATCCGGCCATCGCCGCGGCGGGCGGGAGCGTCATCATGCTCGTCATTCTCGCAATCGTTTTGCTGGACCCGCGAACCGAATTCACGGGCGATTTACGGCGAGTATTTCTGGGATCCGGCTTTAGCGTCGGCTTTTACGTCATGGGTCCCATTTTGGGCGTACCCTTGATTGGCGTGGCGACGGTTTACCTGACCAGGGTGGCGCGCCGAACCATCATCCAGGCCGCGCAACTGGAGAAAGCCAACGCGCAACTGGGGCGTTACTTCTCTCCCAATGTCGCGGCCAGCATCGCCCGGGCGCGGGACGATTTCATGAAACCGGGCGGTCGCCTGCAGAACGCGGCCGTGATGTTTTCGGACATTCGGGATTTCACCAGCCTGAGCGAAAAGCTTTCGCCCGACCAGGTCTTGAAAATGCTTTCGGAATACCACGAAGTCATGGTGGCGGCCATCTTCAAGCACGGCGGCACCCTGGACAAATTCATCGGCGACGGCATCATGGCGGTCTTCGGCACGCCCGAGGCCGGTCCCCATGACGCGCGCAATGCCGTGCTGGCCGGCATCGAAATGAAGAAAGCCCTGGCGGAGTTGAATCGGGAACGGGAAGCCCGGGGATCGCCGGCCATCAAGCAGGGCATCGGCATTCACTATGGACAGGTGGTCGCGGGGAACATCGGCACGGAAATGCGATTGGAATACACGGTCATCGGGGACACGGTCAATCTGGCCAGCCGTCTGGAGTCCTCCTGCAAGAAGCTGGGTGAGGATTTTCTTATTTCGGAGGCCGTGCGGGCCGAACTGGGAGAGGCGGAAATCGCAACGCGCGAAATCGGGCGCATCCGTGTCAAAGGTAAGGAAGAACCGGCCACGGTACATGCCGTTTCCGTCTGACTCTCGGGAATTTTTTTGGCCGTTGGGACGTCCGGGGATTATCATTAGGGATAAGACACCAAGGAGCCGCCTGATGAAGAAATTACGTTCTCCCCGCCTGATTGCGGGACTTATTGCCATGGCCATGCTGGCCTTTACTACTGCTTGTCAAACAAGTGGAGACGACTCCGATGATGATGCACTTGCTCTGCTGGCCCTGGCCACGGCGTGCACGCCTTCGACCACCGCCAACTATCGTTTGACCTTCGACGCTACCTGGAGTGCCGCCACGCACCCGGAAAGTTTTCGCGCATGATTGGGGCTACCCATTCCGCCTCCAATGCCATCTGGCAGAACGGCGGTACGGCAACGACCGGCATCAAAAACATGGCCGAGACCGGCGCCACGACGCAACTGGCCGCCGAGATTGCCGCTCTGCAGACCGCGGGCCTGGCCCTCACGCTGATTGAGGATACCACGAACATTACGAATTCGCCCGGTTCGGATACGATTGAGTTCTCGACCAACAATTGCAATTCGCTGGTTTCGGTCGTTGCCATGATTGCGCCCAGCCCCGACTGGTTTATCGGCGTGAACAGTATGAACCTGCTGTCGGGCGGAGAGTTCGTCGCCAGCGCCACGCACAACCTGTTCGCCTATGACGCGGGCACCGACTCCGGTACGACGTATACCTCCGCGGATTCCGCTACGAATCCCCAGAGCACCATTACGCGAATTGAGGAACTGCCTTTCTACGCCAGCGGCGCGCTGCGCCAGATGGGAACTTTTACCTTTACTAAATTGTAAGTTCGAGCCACAAAGGCCCATGGGGTCGCCGAAGAAACGCAAGTTGTTCTTGTTCGGCGGTATCCTCATGGGCTTGCTTCTACTCTCCTTCCCCGCCGCCTGCGTTCTCTACATGCCCGGCTCCTCGTTTCGAGGTTCTCCGGCCCCTTTTACTTCCGAGGAAAAAACCATCGCGGGCAATCTTCGCGTCCACGTGGAAAAACTCGCGGGCGAAATCGGCGAACGCAATGTTTATAACTATCCCGGGCTCGTCGCCTCCGCCGAATACATCGAAGGCGAACTGCGGAAACTGGGCTATCGCGTGGAGCGCCAGGAATACCGGGCGGGCGGGCGATTGGTCTGGAACATCATTGCCGGGCCGGCCGCGGCCTCCGGCGATTCCTTTCAAAGGGCGGATGAAGTCGTGCTCATGGGAGCCCACTATGATTCGGTGCGGGGTTCCCCCGGCGCGGACGACAATGCGTCGGGAGTAGCGGCCATGCTGGAAATCGCCCGGGAACTGGCGCCCGCCTTGAAGACCCGGGCCGGGCGCGTCGCGCCGCGTTTCGTGGCCTTCGTCAATGAGGAGCCGCCTTTCTTTCAGACCGAGGCCATGGGCAGCCTGGTGCTGGCGCGCGCCATGAAGAAGAAGGGTGTTCGCATTCGGGCCATGCTTTCGCTGGAAACCATGGGCTACTATTCGGACGCGAAGGGCAGCCAGGCTTATCCCTTTCCCTTCAGTTTGTTTTTCCCCGACCGGGGAAATTTTATCGGCTTCGTGGGCGACTCGGGTTCGGGGTCGCTGGTGCGCGAAACCATCGGCGAGTTCCGCCGCCGCGCGCGTTTCCCCTCCGAGGGCATCGCCGTGAGCGATTCAATTCCCGGCATAGGCTGGTCCGACCACTGGTCGTTCAGCCAGGTGGGTTACAAGGGCGTGATGATTACGGATACGGCGCCTTTTCGTAATCCCCACTATCATATGAAATCCGATTTACCCGACGTAATCAACTATGAACGCATGGCCCGCGTCGTCTGCGGCCTGATGCATGTGGCCGCTCATTTCACGGAACTGAAGTTGCAATCGCCCGGGACCGGCCGGTAGCGCTTATTTCACGGCAACGCCTACTTCAAGACATGCAGGGTCACGTCGCGCATGTTGCGGGCATTGTATTTCAGAAAAAAGAAAGTCTGAGGATTGTAGGGAACCAGTTTCGGTTTCCTCGGGCGCGACTGCTGCGTCTTTCCCCCGCGTTGCAGCAAAAAGAGAATATAGATGCCGGGCCCCGGCGGCGCGCGTAGATGGTTGCCGTAACCGCGCGGCTCGATGATCACGGGCAGCTCGAACTTGCGCGGAGCCTTGCCCTTGAGGGTTTCCTTCACTTCGATCGGCAAGCGTATTTTTAGGCGATGGGCGCTGATGCGCGTGGCGACTTTCCGGGGACGGGTGATGCGCGCGACCACGACTACTCGGCTTTCGCGCACGCGTTCCTTGATGGGGATGTACTGGGGCGCGGCGAACAGGTCGAGCGTTGCCGCAAGCAGCGGAACCCATATGTATGCGATGCGCGTGTCCATTGAATCGCCTTACCGAATCCGTCGGTCCCATGCGCGAAAAAGTTCAATATTTTTCCGGGCACGCGAAGCCCGGCCATGCCGACCGGATGAGAATCATTAACCGTCTCCGGCGAATCTGTATACTCTGAATTTTTTCCTGGGTTCTCTCTTCGCGCTTTTGCTCGTATGGACGCGTGTTGCTCGTCACCATGACGACCTGCAATGAAATATGCGAAGGGGGAAGGGCGAATGCACAGCCTGTCGACGAATCAAGACTCGGAATTCATGTCGTTGAATCTGGAAAATCTGGACGGACGTACGCGAAAACTCATGATACGCGAACTGGAAGCGGACGTTGCCGCGGACAATGTTTATATCAGCGCGCGCCTCAGCGAAATCGGCCGCGGCGAATACGTGGACCTGCTGAAGCAGGCCATGCGCTCCCAGGGAGATCTGTGGCTGGCCGCTCAGTTGCGTTCCGTGGGACGCATGAATCCGTCCATCATGCGTCGCTCCTTGATGGGCTCGGTAGAGGTCACCATGCCCGCCACCGCGCCGGTGACCCTGGCCGAAGGCGAATTCAATCGCTTTTACGCGCGGGGACTATGCGTTCGCGCGCTGGAAGATGAAAAGCGTGAGCTGGAGGTTTATCGGGCTCGCCCCACTTTGCCCGCCGGACAGGAAATGGCCGACTTGAAAGTGGGCGCCCGGGTCAACGTGGACCTGCTGCTGGAAAAGCTGCGCGCGCACCAGAGTCTGGACGAGGCCCTGGGTTTGCCTCCGGGTCCCAATTCCGGGCTCAGCGTGCGTTTGTAAGTTTGTCCGCAAGTGCTTTCGTTCACGGGCGATTTTCAAATGGACCGCGTCGCGGGCATTGAAAAATCTGCCCGCGATGTCGGGTAAAAATTTCTACATAACCACGCCGATCTACTACGCTAATGATCGGCCGCATATCGGTCACGCCTACACCACGATCCTCACGGACGTGCTGACGCGCTACCATCGCCTGCTGGGATTCGATACCTTTTTTCTCACGGGGACGGATGAGCACGGCCAGAAGGTGCAACAGGCCGCGGAGAAGCGCGGCATCACGCCCCGGGAGCAGGTGGACGAGTTCCACCAGCGCTTCAAGGAGCTGTGGAAGACCTTCAACATCAGTCATGATCGTTTCATTCGAACGACGGACGAGGACCACGTAGCCTTCGTGCGCAAGGCCGTGGCCGAACTTCACGAGCGCGATGAAGTCTACATGAAGGAATACGAAGGCTGGTATTCCGTCAGCCAGGAGCAATACTTCGCGGAAGACGATGTCGACGCCGAGACGAAGACCGATAAGGAATTCGGCAAGCCCGTGGAGTGGATCAAGGAAAAGAACTATTTCTTTCGCATGAGTAAGTATCAGGAGCGTCTGATACAACACATCCAGGATAATCCGGAGTTTATTCAACCCGAGCATCGCAAGAACGAGATCCTGGGTTTTCTCAAGAAGCCCTTGCAGGACCTGTGCATTTCGCGCCCGAAGACGCGCTTGAGCTGGGGTATCTCCATTCCCTTCGACGAGGAATTCGTGCTCTACGTCTGGGTGGACGCGCTGTTGAATTATCAGACCGCCGTGGACGGTTTTAAGTTTCCGGACGGAAGCGAAGCCTGGCCCGCGGACTACCACATCATCGGTAAGGACATTCTCACGACCCACTGCGTCTACTGGCCCACGCTGCTGATGGCCCTGGATCGCCCTTTGCCCAAAAAGATCCTGGCGCACGGCTGGTGGTTGAACAAGGGCGGCGGCAAGATCTCCAAGAGTGATCCCGGCTCCATCGTCTATCTGGAAGACTATGTGGAAGCCGTGGGCGTGGACGCCGTGCGTTATTTCCTGGTGCGGGACATGGTGCTGGGTTCCGATTCGGCTTTCAGCGATGAGCTGTTTATCGCCCGCATAAACTCGGAGCTGGCCAACGATCTCGGCAACGGCATCAATCGCGTAAACAAATTCGTATTGAGTAAGTTTGATGGCCGCATGCCCGTCCCGGGTTCCGCCAATGAACAGGACCAGGCGCTTCAGGCACTGGCCGAGGACGCGTGCGCGAAGGCCCTGGAGAACATTCGCGCGGTGAAACCGGGCGCGGCCCTGGAAGAAGTGGCGCGCCTCGTGCGGGGCGTGAATAAATATCTCGAGGACCGCGCGCCCTGGAACCTGGCCAAGGACCCGGAGCAGGCAAAAGACGGTACCGAACTGGCAAGCGTACTGTGCACGGCGGGAGAAGCCCTGCGAATCGCCCTGGCGTTTCTGCATCCGGTCATGCCGACGAAAACCCTGGATGGACTGGCCATGCTGGGAGCCGGCGGGAATGCTCCGACGCTCGATGGCCTCAAGTGGGGTGTGCTCAAGGGCGGCGAAAGCCTGGAAAAACGTCCGGCGTTGTTTCCTCGCATTGAGATCCGGGACGAAAACGACCCGAAACAAAATAAGCAAGCTCAGGGCGGTAAGCAGGGCAAACAAAAGCCCAATCAGCAAGGCGCGGCCGATCCCGCGGCCAAACTCGACCTGCGCGTGGCGCGCATCACCGCCGTGGAGAATCATCCCGAGGCCGACGCGCTCTTCAAGCTGACCGTGGACGACGGCGAAGGTGAACGCACGGTTTGCGCCGGCCTGCGTTCCAGCTACGAGGCGGGAGACCTGGAAAATCGCGCGGTGGTGCTGCTGGCCAATCTCAAGCCCGCGAAACTGCGCGGCGTCGAAAGCCGGGGCATGCTGCTGGCCGCGGATCTACCCGACGGAGACAAGGCGGCTCTGCTGGATCCCGGGGAGCTGGCCGTCGGAACGCAATTGCAATTCGGAGACATCGCCCCCGCGCCCAAGTCGAAACTGGGCACGAAGGATCTCGACAAGGTGCCCATGTCGGCGAAGGGCGGCCGAGCAATCACCGGCGAAGACAAGGCCATGAACGCCGGCGGCGTCTTTATTAAGTGTGAGGCGCCGGACGGCGCGAAAGTTAGATGAAATTCGAATAGAGCGCGAAATGAGGACGTCAGTCCTCGAACGAAAGACCGCGCCAGGCGCCGTTGATTCCGACGGCGTTCTGAACCCAGGCCCCGCCCAGGTTCGTATTCGTATTATAAAAAACGAGATCTCCGTTGGTTCCACTGGATACGGTTACCCAGATGTTGTTGCCGAAGGCGATTTCGCCACCGAAGAAGTTGGCGCCTCCCCAGCCTACGAGATCCTGTTGTCCGCCCAGCGCCCCGGCCCCCGCCATGGCCGTCGCTAAATCGTGTATGAAAACCGCGGGCGCGCCGCCGAATTTTTGCGCCACGATGCCGAACCGATTGGCGCCGAAGCCGACTTTTTGATAACCTTCACCTAGAGTCGTCTTATTGAACCAGCTTGTGCCGCCGTTGGTCGTGGAGAATACCGCGCCGCTCGCGCCGGCCAGCACGAATGCGCCGTCCCCGAAGGCCAGTCCGTTCCAGTTGATGGCGCCATTGGGAATGGAGCAGGACCAGTTTGCCGCGTCCGTCGAAGTACAGATGTTCCCCACGTTACCGGCGGCAATCCAGGTGCCGTTTCCATAAGCCACGGTCTCGAAGTTCCCGGTGATTGACGTGGCGGATTGCCAGCTCCCGGCGGGATCCGTGGTGTATTGAATGGTATTGTTGGCCCCCACGGCAACCCAGGTTCCATTGCCATGGGCGACGCCGCGCAGATTATTTACCGTGTTGGATGTGGCAAGGGTCCAGTTTACGCCGCGGTCCGTGGATGTAATGATCCGGCCGCCGTCTCCCACGGCCACGAATTTGCCCGATGCTCCGTCGTTTCCATGGGCGACACTGAACATGGTTTCGGTGCAGCCGCCGGGCGTCGTGCCGTTACTCCAACCTCCGCCGCTGGGGTCCGTGTTTCGACGAATGTCGCAAGTATTACCGACGGCTACAAAGAAACCGGTTTGCCCGGTCCCGGAGAAGTTAAGCTGAAATGAGCCTTGCGTAGCGTCGTCGCTCACGATAGTCGCGGCGGCGGTGTGTACTACCGCCGTGCCCGGACGGTAGGTAACCGAAAAGGTCGTGGACTGGCCGGAGCTCAGCGCCGTCAAGCTCGGCTGCGCAAGAATGGAATAGTTCGTGGTATCACCGCTCAGTGCGATAGTCGGCGTATCGGGCAGATTCAGGACTCCGCCCCCTGTATTCGTAATCGTAAAGATCACCGTGTATTCTGATCCGCCGGTCGAGACATTGCCCATGGGCACGTTGCCGCCGGCGGTCTGGGCTACACCGTTTAGAGTAACGGAGATGGTGGGCGCCGTGCCGTTAGCCCCGGTACCATCTCCACCGGCGCCCCCCGCGGCGGCATCCGCGAAAGCCGAAACTCCATCCGGCAGACAAAAAAACTGGTTAAAGGCGAACTCGGTGTCCGAGGGATCACAGGAGTTGTTCAGATCAGGAGCAGCGCAGGCGGTCAACCCGAGCATCAGGATCAGCGCCGCCGTCCCCATGCAACGCATGAAGATTTGCCGCGGGTATCGTGAAATTGATTCGAATCGGGGCATGCTGATACATTCCGGATATGGTATTAACTTACATATCGACTACTAATTAGTCAAGAATGATTGTATGGCGGGCGAATTCGCCGCTATTATATGATTCCGCGCGGTCGAAAAGTGTTCGTACTATTTTTAGCATAGAAAGGCAAATTTTTTAGCAATACATAAGAATTGCGATTGAATGGATGCGGGATTTGATCCATAATCGAAAGATAGAACTTTCTTTCGACATAGGAGACTTTCCCTGATGAGACACCTTAAATTCTTGATTCCGGCCGTCGTGGCCGCCCTGATCGGCAGTACGGCGCTCTTCGCGGGCCTGGATGAGCAAAAGCCCCGCAAGGCAACGGCTTCGCAACCCTATCCCGGCTTCCAGGCCACGCCCTACCAGGCGGCTTTCAACGAAGACGTCTTCAATAAGAAGTGCAATTGCAAACGTCGTTTTCGCCCGCGTCTGAAAAAATGCCTGCAAAAAGCACGCGTCCTGAAGGCCCGCGCGAAGAGGTATAAGAAGGGCACCAAGCGTTTCAAGCGTTACAAGGCTCGCGCTCGTGCTCGCGCCAAAAAATGTTTCACGAAGTACAAGACTCGCGTTAATCGTTGCTGCCGGAAATGTAAGGCTCCCGGAGACGGCGGCGCCGCTTGCCGCGCGGAATGCGATTCCGTCCGAGATTCCGCCATTGCAACTTGCAACTCGACCTTCGACCCGGCTCAGTGCGGCGGCAATCCTACGTGTGAGGACGCCATCAACGCGCAGAAACAATCCTGCATCGACTCGGCCAACACAAACCACACCACTTGTACGGCCGGCTGCGGCTGATAAGAGGCTTGCCATGGGTCGGCCGCGGGCCTTTATCCCGACATAAAGGAGCCCCCTATTCCCGGGGCCTTTTCGATTCTCACGAAGCCCGTCGGATTTCCGGCGGGTTTTTTTGTTCGGCGACTATTCCTGCTTGCGCCGGCTGAGCATTCGGTTTATGCACCTTCCATGCCTTTCACGCGCGAAAAGTTTCTGTCGCTGGCTCCCAAAAATCGCGCCAAGAAAATGGCGGACCTGCTGGGGGCGATTCTGGCGCGGGGTGGCGATTTCGCGGGCCCGGACAGCGGCGACGAGATCGATCAATACAATCGCCTGGCCCGATGGGCGGAGACGGGTCCGGAATTGTTGACGATTTCCGACAAGCACGAATTGCTCCGAAACTACATCATGCGTCGCCGCGAAGCGGGCATGGGGCCGGAAGAAGCGGTTCTGCGCATAGTGCAAGAGTCGGCGCAAGACGGCATGCAAGGGCGCGACCGCGAACAACCGGCGGGCGAAAGTATGCCCTGGGAAGTCCTGCTGCACGACTTGCGTTCGGGGCACAATGTGGGCTCCATCATACGAACTTCCGACGCCATGGGCCTGCGGCGAATTCATCTCACGGGTTATACCCCGGGTCCCGAGGTGCCCGCCGCGGCCGGCGCGGCCATGGGCGCCGAGCAGTGGATGGACATCGCGCGCGGGGATTTGCCCGGCGTCGTTCTGGAAGAAGCCCGGGAGCAAGGCCTTCCCATCATCGCGCTGGAAATCGCGCCCGGCGCCAAACCCCTGGGCGAGTTTCAATGGCCCGCGCGGGGTCTGCTCATGGTCGGCAATGAAGAACTGGGCATGGAGTCCGTAATGCTGGACGTCGCGGACGAAGTCGTGAGCATACCCATGTACGGTCGCAAGGCGTCGTTGAACGTGGCCAATGCGTTCGCGCTGGCCGCCTGGGAAATGCGGCGTGCTTTTGAAACGGCGAAAATCGCGGACGCCGCGAAAGCCGCGCGCAAGCAATGACACGAAACCCCGGGAGACGAAATGTTCGGGCGCAAGAACAAAGATGAAATCATCATGAAGCCCATCGGCACGTTTTGGACGAGCCGTCGTCACAGATGATACGCCGCGCCAGGGCAATCTGGACGACAGCGGCGATTCGGCTTCGGTTCACTTTCAAGCTTCCAACGTGCTCAAACAAACCCTGCGGGATCTGGTGGGCTTCGATCGTATCTGGCTTCTGTATCATTTTCATCGCAATGAAGGCTGGAAACCCATGGCGCGTCCGCCCCGGGCGCCGCGAAAGTACAGCGTGTTCGCCACGCGCAGTCCGTATCGCCCCAACGGCATCGGCCTCTCCTGCGTGAAGCTGGATAGAGTCGATTTGACCCTCGATCAACTCTGGGTCAGCGAATACGATCTCATCGACGGAACGCCCATACTGGATGTGAAACCCTACATTCCGCGTTATGATTCTTTTCCGGACGCGAAGGCCGGCTGGGTGGATGAACTGGATGAGGGCGGTGTCGAGTGGATTGTGGAATTCGACCGCGCCGCTAAAAAGCAGGTCAACTGGCTGCTCGTTCAGGGCGGTCCGGACCTCATGGGTTTCGCGCGGCGGCAACTGGTCCATGACCCGCAAGACGGATCGCGCAAGCGAATCATGCACATTTACCTGGACGAACGGATGCTCCTGGCGTACCGCACCTGGCGGATTCTGTTTCGCCTGGAGGACGCGCGGCCGGATGAAATCATCATGGAAGCTGCGCCGGGTCGAGTTTACGTCGAAGCCGTCTTTTCCGGATATTCGCCGGAGGAGCTGGCCGACGAAGAAGATCCTTATAGCGATAAGGACGTGCATCGCGCGTTCGTCAAAAAGTTCGGACCACCACCGCCCATGGGCGGGTGAACCGGCCCCGGGCAATTGAACTTGCCGTCCCGCGCGGGATTGCTCCAATGGGCGCCAGCCATGAAACAAATCGTCATACCCCGTAGCGGCGGAACGGATGTTCTGACCATCAAGGAAGCGCCCGATCCCGCGGCCGAAGCCGGCCAGGTCGTCGTGGAGACGCGGGCCGCGGGGATTAACTTCGCCGATGTGTTGGCACGCCAGGGTTTGTATCCGGACGCGCCCGGGATGCCCTGCGTGGTGGGCTATGAAATCGCCGGTGTCGTCCGCGAAATCGGGGCCGGGGTCGAGGGTTTCAAGGTGGGAGACAAGGTCTTCGGCATGACGCGCTTCGGCGGCTACTCCAGCGTCGTATCCGTTCCGGCCGGGCAGCTCTTTCCCATGCCGGATACTCTCTCCTTCGAACAGGCCGCCTCCATTCCCGTGGTGTATCTTACGGCTTTTCAGTTGCTGGTGGTCATGGGCTCCCTGCGCAAGGGCGAGAAAGTCCTGATTCACAACGCAGGCGGCGGCGTGGGGCTGGCGGCCCTGGACATTGCCCGCAATATCGGCGCCGTCACCATCGGCACGGCCAGTCCCGGTAAACATCTCTTTCTAAAGGAGCGCGGGCTGGAGCACGCCATCGACTATCGCTCACTGGACTGGGAAAAAGAACTCAATAAGCTGACGGACGGGAAGGGCGTGGAGCTGGTCATCGATCCCCTGGGCGGTTCCCACTGGAAGAAATCGTATCGCGCGCTGCGCGCCACGGGGCGATTGGGCATGTTCGGAATTTCCACCGCGTCCGAATCCAATCTCTTCGGGTTTCTTAAACTGGCGTCCACAGCCGCGGGCATGCCCTTCTTTCATCCCGTGAATCTAATGAATACGAACAAGAGCGTCTTCGGCGTGAACATGGGTCGGCTCTGGGACGAAACCGAAAAGATTCGCGAATGGATGCACGATATCCTGGAAGGCGTGCGCGCCGGCTGGGCGCGTCCGCACGTAGACAAGAGTTTCGCCTTCGAGCGGGCGGGGGAGGCCCATGCCTACCTGGAAGCGCGGAAAAATATCGGCAAGGTGGTCTTGATTCCTTGAACAAGATCGCCGTTCCCCGGGTCGAATCGAACGGAGCTCACTGAAATCGTGATTACGACCATGGACGAGGATATCCAGGCCCGAGTGGCCCGGGAGTTGGACGCCGTGCTGGAGGTGCGTCCGCGCCTGCGCGAGGAACCCCTTAAGTTAAGAGAGCTGGCCCAGTTGCTGGAAGCCCAGTGGCGGGAGTCGGAATGGTATCAGGACTTTCCGCTCTACGAAACGGACGCCGACGTGTTCGCGGACCGCGGGTTGGTGGATTTGCCGGCGGCCCGACGCGAAGGACGCTTACGATTCGATTTCAAGGTTCTGCGCGAAAGTTTTTGGGCGCGGATCGGGCGTCGTCTTTATTTGTATGCGAATCGCCTGCGGCGATTGCTGACGGGCTCAACGTTCGTTCGTTTGAGGGAAACCACCGCGGGCATGCGCGTCACTCGCTGTAAGCCCGCCATGGCGGGCTTCCTGAATGAGTTCGCGCTCCGAGCGGCCGACCTGGGGCGCCGACCGAGCTTTCGTCCTCGGGTGAACAGCATCCTGCGTACGCGTGAACACCAACTGCATCTGATTCGGCTGGGCTACATTGCGCCGGTTCGCAGCAGTCATTGCGTGGGTTACGCCGCCGACATTGAAAAAGCCTGGTATGAAAAAGAAGAGCCCGGCCTGCATTCCGCCATGGAGGAAGTGCTCACTGAATATCGCCGGGCGGGCGTGCTCAATGTCATCGACGAAGGTCTGGTCTGGCATGTTTGTCTGAATCCGGATCGGATTCGGCACTATGCCCGTTTGGCGGAGGAGGGCTGAATGTGCGGCATTGCCCTGATCACGGGCCCCGGTGCCGAGACGCGGGAAACCGAACTTGAGCGCATGCTGGCGAGCCTGGAGCATCGCGGTGAACGCACGGGACGTTATTCGCGCCCTGGTCTTTGCGCGGGTGTGCGGCGCTTGCCCATTACGGACCCCGACGGTTCGGAACAACCCCTGACCGTTGAGACGGAGCAAGGCCCGGCCGTCATTCTCTTCAACGGCGAAATCTTTAACTATAAAGAGCTGCGCGAATCCCTCCGATCGGCCGGTCGGGAATTCAAGACCCAGGGCGACACCGAGGTGCTCCTGCGCGCCTGGCTGGAAAACGGTCGGGATTGCCTGGGCGCTTTGCGAGGACAGTTCGCCTTCGTCGTCGTAAGTGGAGGCGAGATTTTGGCCGCGCGCGATGCGCTGGGAATCAAGCCTCTGTATTATGCGCGAAGCCGGGGCTGTCTGCATTTCGCCTCCGAAATCAAAGCGCTGACTTTTCTGAATCAGCCGATCCATTCGTGCGAACCCGGGCGAGTCCATGTTTTTGACGGCTTCGACGGCGAAAATGATGTCCATGATGCCTATGACTGGTGGAAGCCTCAGGGGCGCGAGACTTCCGCCGATGTGAATTGGCCCGCCCGACTTCGCCCCGCCCTGGAGGAGTCCGTTCGTTTGCGCGCCGCGACGGACTTGCCCCTGGGAGTCGTATACAGCGGCGGCGTGGACTCATCGGTGGTCTTGCATCTGGCTCATCGGATGCATGGAGACGTTACGGCTTTTACCGTGGGTTCGCCCGGCTCCGGGGACTTCGCGATTTCGAAGCGCTTCTGCGAAGGGCGGGGCATCAGGCAGGTGCTGATTACTCCGGGAGCCGGGGAACTGGGGGGCGCCGCCGTCCGGGAAGCCGTGGAGGTTTCGGAGCTGACCGAGTACGGAGACATCATCAACGCGGCCATCAGCCTGCCCTTGTTTCGCGCCGTGCGCGAAGCGGGCGTCAAGGTGGTTCTCACGGGCGACGGCAGCGACGAGCTCTTCGCCGGATACAACATGTACGCGGCCGAGGGTTCGGGCGCGGACGAGCGTCTGTTTCTGTACAAACTGATGAATCTACATCGCACCGAATTGCAAAGAGTCGATCGGTGCTCCATGGCGGCCACGGTGGAGGCCCGGGTGCCCTTCCTGGATTCGGAGGTCGTGAGAATCGCCCTGGACATGCCCGGGGAATTCAAGCGGCGGGACGGCGTCGAAAAGTGGTGCCTGCGGGAAGCCTTTCGCCATGAGCTGCCGGACTACATCGTGAATCGCCCCAAGAACCCGCTGTCTCATTCCAGCGGCCTGCATGAAATCGTGCGCGGGCGTAAGTACAAGTTCAAGGGCCTGTATGGTCGGGCGGGTTATGAGCTGCATGCGCCCCTGCGGGCGGATTTTTCCCATCGCTTGCGGGCGGCCGCCCATGACCTGGATGCGGCGCTGTCCAATGGGGCGGACTATTCGCGCGTGTATCTGTTGCTGGAAGCCTTGAAATCGCGCCTGAGGCGATTTTTAGCGCGGTGATTCGCGTCGGGGAGTGAACGTCCGGCCCATGAAATCGTCTAAAATTCAGGTTGCGGAATACCCGGCGACCTCCACTATATAATTAGAATATCTCGCGGGAGAAAACATATGACACAGGATACTCATTCGCGCGCTCGGGGCAAAAACCCGGCTCGAAAATTTCTAGGGGCGGCCCTGGTTTCCGGAGCGTTGCTGGCCGGTACGGCCGGGACCGAACTGGAGGCCCAGCGGAGACCCTCCGTTACCGGTACTTATTACTACTGCTCTCATTCCCTGCGTGACTGCCGCGATATTCTGATTATGCGTCGAGGCGGTTCTTATTCCCACTCCCGCGTCAGTTCCAGTCGCGGCATCATGGACGTATACGACGGGCGCTATCGCCTGTATCGAAATCGTCGTCGTTCCTACATTCGTTACGCGAAGCTGGAACCCCGCACGCGTCGCTCCAATCCCGCGGTTTACGGCAAAGGTCGTCCCGGTTCTTCCGGCGCTTACGGGGGGCCCTACGGTCAGCGTGGCGCTTACGGCGGGCCTTACGGTCAAGGCGGCCCCTATGGACAGCGCGGTTCCTATGGCGGGGGCGGCGGTGGTCTCCAGAACATGGGGTTGCCCACGAGTCACGGACGCATGCGTGTCTACGCGGTAAACTGCAACAACGGCTACGGGCTGGTGTTTATTCGCTTTCGCCCCCGTTCCGCTTCGCGCGCGGCGGCGGCGTGTACTCGCGGTTGGAAGTTCGTGCGCAAGCAGAACGTGCGGAGTATTCTACGCGGGCGCGGAGCAGCCTCAAGCAAGAGCGGGCCCCAGTGGCGATAGGCGATAAAGGGCGGAGATGAGTTGAGTTCGCGCCGGCAGGTCCGGCGCCGATTTCAAAAAGTCGAGAGGCTTGCCTTAGTCCAGGTCCGTGACTTCGTCCGGGCCTTTCACGCGCTTGTAGGTTTTTCCGTCCACGACCATCTTCCAGGTGCCGCCGTCCTGGTAGGGCGGCTTTGAAACCTTGAACGTCGTGTTCATAAACAACAGGCCCACCTGAAAGTCATCGCCCTTCCATTTCTGGAGGGGCGCCTTGAGTTTACTGCTGCCCTTGTAATAATGCACGCGGCCTTCCGGGCTGATGCGAAGCAGACGACCCCGGGTGCGCCACTCTCCCGCGTAATTGGCCTTATCATCGGGCAGCTCGTTGCCGCAACCGATGAAGAGCAACGCGGCCATGCCGGCGATAATAATGAATGCGATTTTTGCTTTTCCGTCTTTCATTGCTTTTCGTCCCCGCTGAATAATTCCGTTCAGTCTCCGATTTCATTGCGCTTGCGGCGCGTTACGATCAAGGCGCCGACCACGAAGCCGGCGAACAAGGCCCCCACCAGTTTGGCCGGGTTGTTGTCGGGGACCTTGATGAATTTCGTTTCTTCCTGGGAGCTCACTTCCAGAAAACCCATGGGCGCGGCCCCCATGACGCCGCCTTCCACGCGGCCATTGCCTTCCTCGTTCCCCCCGTCGTCTCCCTTGCGACGAGAGCCGCCGAAGCCGTAACCGGCCTTGGCCACGGGGATCAGGGTTTTGCCTTCCACGGATATGGGATCTCCGTAGACCGTGCGTACATTGGCGCTCTCCCGGAGGCTTTCCACGATGGGCGCGAAGAATTCCTTGAAACTCATATGTGTTTTCCCCTGATACGGATTGGATGCTCCCTGCATTCTCCTCCCACCCGACGGGCGGTCAACGGTTTTATTGCGCATTCACGGGGTGATTGTAGACCGTGCCCATGAGTTGCCCGATTGTCCCTCCGATGCTGTTCGCGGTGGTCTTATTCGCGGCGGCAGGATGCGCGGCCGGAGCCGGCCCCGGGGAGCCGACGCGACCGGATCCCGGTGAAAAGGTAATCGCCCGGGGCGGGGGCTGTTTCCACAAAAGTCGGACCGCCTGCATCGAATACAGCACGAGTTTCAAGCCCGGCGACGTGCGGCGTCAGTGCGTGGATCGCGATGTCGAAACTTTCCTGCCGACCGGTTGTCCCGAGGCAAATCGCCTGGGGCGATGCTTCGTGCGCGGGGATATGGTGGTTTTCTTCTATGATAAACTATCTTCCGGGGGCGCGGCGCGGGTTTGTCGAAACTCTTTCCGGGGGCGCTGGGTTTCGGACGGTCAGGGTGAATCAGGGCGATGAATTGGTTGCCCGAGGCGCGGGCGGCCCAAAAATGACTTGTTGCCGTCCCCGGCGGTGGCTTAATTTTATCGAGAGCAGGAATCGCCATGGCGACCGTCGGTAGCAAAATCGAACCACCTCCCGAATGGATGAAAATCCGTCTGAAATTCGCCACACCCGAGGCGGACCAGGCCGGGCCCGTGCGCGAACTGGTGAATCGCTCCCGCGTTGCTACCGTGTGCGAGGAAGCCTCCTGTCCGAATCTCTCCCACTGCTGGTCCCGGGGTTCGGCCACCTTCATGATCATGGGCGAGCGTTGCACGCGCCGCTGTAAATTCTGCGACGTCGCCACCGCCCGACCGGACGCCCTGGATCCCGACGAACCCCGTCGCCTGGCGGAAACCATCCGCGACATGCGCTTGAAGCATGCCGTGATCACGTCCGTGGATCGAGACGATCTCAAGGACTGCGGCAGCACTCATTTCGCCGCGGTGATTCGCGCCGTACGCGCGGCCAGCCCCGACACCACCATCGAAGTCCTCATTCCCGATTTCAAGGGGCGCCTGGAGAACCTGGAACGGATCTGGGCCGAGGGACCCCACATCATCAACCACAATGTGGAAACGGTTCCGTCCTTATACAAGACCATCTGTCCCCAGTCCAATTACGGCGTCTCCCTGGACGTCCTGCGGCTTTCCGCCGAGCGGGGCTTCCACACCAAGAGCGGCATCATTCTCGGCCTGGGCGAAACCCTGGAAGAAGTCCGCGCTGAAATGTCGGAACTCCGACAAAATCGCGTGGAGATGCTCACCATCGGCCAGTATCTTCAGCCCACTCCGGAGCACGCGCCCGTGATGGCCTATATTCCGCCCGAAGTCTTCGAGGAACTCAAGACTTTCGGGTATGAGCTGGGATTCCGCCACGTGGAATCCGGTCCCCTGGTGCGTTCTTCCTTCCACGCCGGGGATGCCGTGGATAAAATCCTCAGTTCCCCCGTGTCCTGATTCCGCGATTTTTTATGGGAACTCCGACATTTTTGGGTCCGATCGCGCCGGTTCCGGGTGTATACAGGTTGCAGGCGTTTGTCGGAACTCAGACAAAGCCGGGAAAATAGTGAATGGGGTGAAAATCCCGCCCGGATCGGGCCCCGAATCAGCCGGAAAAAAGTGGAAGGAAAATGGGAAAAATACGTCCAATAGAGGACTGAAAGCGAGCCCGCCTTGAACCACCCTGAAATCAGGGGCGAGACGGCTCCGGCGGGCCTGGAAACGTAGTTGCCGAATAAGGGCGGCGGCTGCATAGATGGAACCGGACGCTTATAGGCGGGCCGGTTTCGGGAGGATCAGATGATATCCCCGGAAAGATGCAATACCATGAAGCAATCAATGAATACTCAAGAATCGACCAGAGCCGGAAACCAGGGACACGGCCGTTGGGCTCGTATGCTGACGGTGCTTTTCCTCGCGGGCGGATTGCTCTTCGCGGCCAACTGCTCCAGCGATGACGACGAACTGGACTTCGCCTCCTTGCTGGTGGCCTCCAATTTTACGGACAACCAGG
>CAZGYS010000049.1:8223-18674 GCA_964530305.1 uncultured Leptospiraceae bacterium | reverse complement strand
CGTTTCCAATTTGCACACGGCACCCAGCTATCGCCTGCCGTCCGCCGCCTTCGCGCCGGCGGCCGGCGCGTTATACGCCGACGCCGGTCGAGGCGCCGGCACCGTGGACGCGACGACTCACCAGGGTCGCCAGGATCACGTCCTGGGCCTTGGCCTGGGTTGGTCCCCCGTCAGGCGATTGCGCCTGCGGCTCGGCGTATCACGTAACGTGACGGCTCATCGCTGGAACGGCGAAGCCGCGGCCATCTGGATGTTCAACGAGAACCTGGGCATGGCACTGGGCCTGAACTATTCGGAGTTCACCGTGTTCAATGCGCTCAGTCGCTCGGCCTGGGCGGGGCCGGTAGCCTCGTTCAAATTATGATCATGGCGACACGCGCGAACCGCCTCCGGGTGCGTCGAGCCCCTCCCGTAGAAATCGCTCCAGGCGATCGATCATGCGTTTCAAGCGCGGGGCCGTCGGCGCCGGGAATGGAGTTTGACCCGTTATCTGCAGCATGACGAACCCGTGCAATTGGCTCCACAGGTGAAAGGCCAGAAGCACCGGTTTACCCGGGCGCAGGACGCCTTCACGCTGGCAAAGGCGAATCATGTTCACCAGTCCCAGGAAGGACTCCCGACTTGCCTTTTGCAGGTCCGGATGAATGGAATGATCCGTGATGACGCCGCCGAACATCAGTTCATAGTGATTGGGCTTCGACAGAGCCAGTCGAATGTAGGCGTCGACGCAGCCGTAAAATAAGGCATCGGCTTGCCTGGCCGGGGAACCCTCACCGGGGTCGACCGCGGTGGACAAGAACCGGAACCCCTGCTCCGCGATCGCCGCCAGCAGGACCTCCTTGGAAGCATAATGGCGATATACGGCCGCCGCGCTGACGTTTTGCAGCCGCGCGGCCTTCTGCAAAGTCAAACCGTGAATGCCCTCTTTCTGGATAATGTCCAGGCTTGTATCCAGCAGAGCCTGCTTGAGATCGCCGTGATGATAGGACCTGGATTGGGGTCTGGCCATGGTTCATAGCCATAGCACGTTATTCCCGCCCGGTCACGCAAAAAATGTTGCCGTCATTAACATTCATGCGTTTATTCAGATATGTTAACTCGATTAACATTAATTACAGCGGGAATCCGCCAGGAGAACCAGATGAACTTGATACCCAATTTATTGACCGGACTGGATGGAATCGTAGCCGGATTTGCCGGAGCCGAACCCTTTTTCGGCCGGGGCCTGGGAGACGTGGAATTTCTAAAAACCGTTTCCTACGAGCGGCTCCGCCAGGCCTCGACGGCGGACATCGCCTGGGAGCAAACTTCCGCTCCTGGTGAAGCGATAGTCCATAAACGGGGGTCCTTCCTCAGTCCCGCGGCGGATGAATTACCGCCGGAATGTCGTACGGCTCTGGTGGAATACGTCGGGCCGGCCGACGCCGACAAAGACACGCCCATATTCATTCACTTCGCGGCCACGGGCGACGAGACCTTCTTTATCCGCGAAAAGCTCCTGGCGCGGCCCCTGGCCGAAAGCGGAATCGCCTCAATCATTCTCATGTCTGCCTACTATGGTCCCCGCAAGAGCCCGAACCAAAGCGGCTTCGTTCTGAATACCGTCAGCGATCAGTTTCGCATGAACCTGGCCATCATTCAAGAAGGGGTGGCCATCGTGCGCGGCCTGGAACGCGACGGCTATAGTCGCATCGGTCTGACGGGCGTCAGCCAGGGCGGCAGCATGGCCGCGTCGGTCGCCTCCACCGTGGGAACGCGCGTGCACGTGGCGGCCTGCATCGCGCCCATGGCGCCCGCCCCCGCCTTCTGTGACGGCGTCCTCCGGGACAGAGTGGCCTGGCCGGCGCTCATGAACGATTACCGCATCGAGGGCGGGAACGAAGCCGAACGCGTGGGCCGCGCAAAAGACGCCCTGCGCGAAACCATGTCCATCGCCGATCTTCGTAACTACCCGCTACCCGCCAATCCGGAGTTGGCGGTCCTCGTGGGCGCGCGGGGCGACGGCTATGTGCCGGCCGATTCCGTTCAAGCACTGCACGATCACTGGACCGGTTCGGAATTGCGCTGGATTCCGGGCGGGCACGTCACGGCGGTGCTCCTTTACACGGGCGAATTTCGCCGGGCGATCCGGGACGCGGCCTGGTTGACGCCCGCGGCCTCGCGAACGATTTCGGTTGCATGAGCGGAATCGTCGTCGCGGTACATCGCAATGCAAGGCATGAATTCAGCAAGACGTCCGAACATGAAATTCGCCTGTTGACGGGGATCGGGGTGGAGGGCGATGCCCATGCCGGCAAGACCGTCAAGCACCGCTCCCGGGTCGCCCAGGACCCGACCCAGCCCAACCTGCGCCAGGTCCACCTCATCCACGCGGAGCTCATGGACGAACTGAACGAACGCGGGTTTCGCGTGGGCCCGGGAGACATGGGCGAGAACATCACCACGCGAAACATCGAGCTGCTGACATTGTCCCGGGGTACCCTGCTCCACGTCGGCGCCCAGGCGATTCTCGAGGTCACCGGCCTGCGCAACCCCTGTGCTCAGTTGAACAACTTTCAGGAGGGATTAATGCAGGCCGTTCTGGATCGAGATGAGAAGGGAAATTTGATTCGCAAGGCCGGCATCATGACCATCGTCAAGCAAGGCGGACCCGTCGCTCCCAATGACCCCGTGCGCATCGAGCCCCCGGCGGGTCCCTTTACCGCCCTGGACCGAGTTTGAATTCGTCCGGGCCTGCTTCAACGCTACTCGCTCTTGACGATGACCTTGTAGAGTTCCATTTGATTCCGACGAATCTTCGCGTCCCCGGACAGGATTTCCCGTTTCGAAAATTCCAGCACGGCTTGCTTATGGGCCTCATACAACCCCACGAATTTTTTGTCTTCCAGGGCGATGTGATTGGTCAGCCATTCGCGCAGGTCCTTCACCAGCATGACCGCGGAGCGACTGGAACCTTCCTCCAAATTAAGCTGTCGGGACCGAATGAACTCCTCGAAACGGCGATGACGCGCCATGTGCTCGGAAGAGTTTTCGTAATTCAGCAACTTCATCATGGCTTCTTCCGTGCGAAAGTGTACTTCAATATAGTTTACGCACTCTTCCAGGGTCGAAGCGAGAACGGCCTCCCGGGTCAGATCCGATTCGTCAATGGCAGCGTCCATGTCGACGATCAACTTGATCAGCCAGAGATGTTGAATGTCGATAATGGGTACGTGAATGCGTAGCTTAAGGTCTCGCCAGAGTTTATCAATTCGCTTCAGAATTTCGGGCGTGGATACGGAAATATGCCTATAACGGCGCGTGATTAGATTGAAAAAATCGCGCTTGTCTTTCGAAAGGTAGACTTCGTCCTCATTGAGCCTGGCGAAACAGGCATTGGCTTCGCCGATGATTTTGCGTCGCTGAAAGAAATCCGCGTATTTGCGGTCCTCCACCAGGATGTGTTGTACCAGCCACTTTCGAAGGAATCGGTATAGTCGCTCCGCGTCATCGCGGTGTTTCAACCGGTTGCCTTGCAACAGGTCTTCCAGCAGAGCCATGAATTTGCGATGACCACCGCAATGGGCGTCCTGTTCGGCGTAACCCAGCTCGGAAAAGACCTGTTCTTCAACCGTGAAATGCAGATCCGCGTATTCGCGAACTTGTTCGGTCAGTTCCCTAAAGCGGTCGGGGACATGTTGCGGATCATGGCGCAACACCCATTCCATTTCCAGGATCAATACCACCAGCCAGGCATGTTGGGCATCGATGCCCTCGATACCCAGCTCCAGATTCGCGTGTCGCCACAGGGCGCCGGCACGTTCTACGGCGATGGATTCTAGTTCAATGGGAAGAGCCATGGTCTGTAAACGACCATGATGACGAAACCCGGCGCCGCGAGAAACATCATTTTGCCGGGAGGTTGCTCCGGCGCGAAGAGAGCGGACCGCGAGTCCATGTCGGACCTGCGGAAGCGCGCGTTGTCAACCGCCCTGTTTACGCAACCATTCCGCGTCGTAAGTTTCGAGCAGTTGCTTCAAGCCCCGCGCGAAATCGTAGACGCTGCCGTCCATGTAGCGTCGCAGCCAGAACGCGGCGGCCGTCTTGACCACATTGCCGTTGTAACCACCGTCGCTCAGGCCCCGACGCCAGACGGGCTTGCCCGGTTCGGGTTGCGTATAGCGAGGATCCATGAAATAGTAGAATCGCTCGTAGAAAGCTTCCGTATATTTTTTCCCATGGTGATCATCGTCATTGTTGTTGCCCAGGGCTTGCTTGCGTTGATATTCCTGATACGCCAGCAGCTCCACGCGACGGATGTTGGGCTTGCGTTGCCACTTGCGATAAGTCACGTAGTGAATGCGCGCGAGCTTCCAGAGATATTTATCATAGAGTCCCTGCGTCGCCGCGCGAAAGGCCGAATCCTTTTTACCCGGCAAGAGGATGTCCGGCAGCCTTTGAACGAATTCGCGGTTGTAATGACCGTAGTCGGGGCTGTTTAGATTCAGTTCCGAGCCCGAATGAGGACCGCTTTTGAAAACCGGCACGCCCACCAAAAGCGCGATGTCGGTGTAGGAGGTGAAAGTCTTCGCGTGGCAATAGACGGTGCGCATCCCGCCCTTCGGATGATAGTCGAAGCCGCCGCAAATATTGCGGGTTTTGCTCAAACCCTTCCAAACCTTGCGCGCCAGCTCATAAGCGGCCGGGTCCACCGGGCCGGACGGCCCCCCGACGTCACCGGGTGTATTTCGAGCCTTGCAGTGCATCAAGCCGGGCAAACAAATCGCCGCGGCGAAAACAAGAATAAAGAGAAAAATTCGATTTCCATTGAGTTGCATAAGCAAAGGCGCCACGACGGCCCGTGAAGGCAAGCGATCCCGGAATGGTATCAATAAGAATTTGACGTGCGCGTCAAGCTTCTGGAAACCTTGTCAAATGTGGACCCCGAAACCGCTCCTGCCTGAATATTCCATCTCGGATTGGGAGCAGAAACCCTTCTTTGAACGACTCAAAATGGTCTGCGCGTCCTGGGCCATCCAGGGCTACGGCACGCCGACCCTGCTCTATTTCGTTTATCTCCTTAAAATAGGTTTCTATGTGTGGATGTGGGGTTTCTTCTGCGGGTTCAGTCCCGGCATGGGCGACTGGTCCACCATCGGAAGCTGGTGGCATCTCCAGACCGCTTTTCAAAAGGCCGTTCTGTGGAGCGTACTGTTCGAGGTGCTGGGCCTGGGGTGCGGCAGCGGGCCCCTCACCGGTCGCTACTTTCCTCCCTTCGGGGGCGCGCTGTACTTCCTACGCCCGGGCACGACCAAGCTGCCCCTCTTTCCCAACCTGCCCCTGCTGGGCGGCGTTCGGCGGAACATCCTGGATGTGCTGGTCTACGCCGCCTTGATCGGATTTCTGACGCGCGCGCTCATCGCGCCGGCCATTACCATGGAGCTGGTCTGGCCCATTGTCGGCCTGGTGTTGCTGGCGGGCCTCCTGGACAAGACCATCTTCCTGGCCGCGCGCAGCGATCACTACCTGGCGGCGATCATCTGCTATCTCTTCGCGGGTCAGGAAATCGCCGGTTCCAAGCTGGTGTGGGTAGCCATCTGGTGGGGCGCCGCCACCTCGAAACTGAATCGCCACTTCCCGTCCGTCGTGGCGGTGATGATCAGCAACAGCCCGGTGACGCGCATCTTCCCGCCCATGCGCAAGCTCATGTATCGAAATTATCCCGAGGACCTCAGACCTTCGCGCCTGACGACCATGATGGCTCACATGGGAACCGTGACGGAATACTCCTTTCCCCTGGTGTTGCTGCTCAGCCCGGGCGGTCAGGTGACGCAAATCGCCTTGATCACCATGTTGCTGTTTCATATCTTTATTTCCAGTCACGTTCCCATGGGCGTGCCCCTGGAGTGGAACGTAGTCATGGTTTACGGCGCCTTCGTGCTTTTCGGCGCCAACGCCGGCGTAAGCGTACTGAGTTTGTCTTCGCCCTTGTTGATTGCCGCCCTGGCGATTTTATTGCTGGTCATTCCCTTGATTGGAAATTTCTTTCCGCGCTTCATTTCCTTCCTTTGCTCCATGCGATACTACGCGGGCAATTGGGGCGTGAGCGTCTGGCTGTTCAAGGGCGATGCGTCGCGCAAGCTGGACGAGAACCTGACCAAGGCCGCGCCCAGGGTCATGGATCAACTGGCTCGTTTCTACGACGAAGACACGGTCAAGGCCGTGGCCTCGAAGGTAATCGCCTTTCGCGCCATGCACCTGCATGGAAGAACCTTACGCCTCCTCTTGCCCAGGGCGGTGGACGACATCGAGGACTACGAGTACTGGGACGGCGAACTGGTGGCGGGAGTCGTACTGGGTTGGAACTTCGGCGAAGGCCACCTGCATAATCACAACCTGCTTCGCGCCGTGCAGGCTCAGTGCGATTTCAAACCCGGCGAACTCAGGCATATTTTCCTGGAATCCCAACCCATGGGTCGGGCACGCTGGGACTGGACCATCTCCGACGCGGCTACCGGAGTGATTGAAAAGGGACAAACGAGAATCGACGAAGTGATCGACGTTCAACCCTGGGATCCGGCGCCGAACGCCGCGCGAAGCTGACCGCGATTCAGGCGCCGCCGAAGGCGGCCGCGGCGGCTTCGTCTCCGTCGAAGGACTTCAAGAACTTACTGATGGCGGTCATCTCCAGCATTTCTTGAATCGTCGGATGAACCTCGGAGAGCATCAGTTCCCCACCGACATTCATGAGATTCGTATATGAGGAGACCAACGCTCCCACGCCGGAACTATCGATTTTCGAAACACCGGCCAGGTTCAAGATAACTTGCCTGCGGCCTTCCTCGATCAAGTTCCGCACTTCCTTGATCAATTGCGCGTCTCCCTCGCCGATTACGATGGCACGCCCCCGGGCTTTCAGTAGAACGCAGTTATCCAGTTGGGAACGGGTGTATTCCACAAGGAATACAAATTTTCGGCGGGATGCTTTGCAAGCCCATTATTTGGCGGCCATGGCCGAAAGTGCCGCCCGGGCTGGAATTTTTCGAAAAAATTTCGAATTATCGGCGAAAATAACTTACCGATGAGCAAGACGCGAGCTCCGGCCGTTCAATCTTCCAGTAATTTTTGCACGGCTTCGGCCAGACCGGCCTGGGTGAACGGTTTACCGAGAAAACCACGAGCACCGGAATTCAAAGCCTTAACGGCGGTTAGATTATCATTCAGCGCGGTAATGACGAGCACGCGCGTGTCCGGATTGATTTCCAGAATATGCCGCATGCATTCCAGACCGTCCATGCCCGGCATGGTAATATCCATGGTCACCGCTTCCGGCCGAGTTTCTCGAAAAAGTCTCAGTGCTTCTTCCCCATCACCGGCCTGACCGGCGACTTCCAGATTCATCTTACCCAGATAGGCTCCGATGGCCTTGCGAATAATCTGAGAATCATCAACAATGAGCAACTTCATGCAAACTTTTCCATAACGGCGAAAATACAAATAACGCGATATCGCGCCGCCCTATTACCGGTATAGCACGGACGTCTTCACTCGGGAAGCAGTATTTTGAACACGGCGGCTTTGCCCGGTTCCGAATATACCTCGATTTCGCCGCCGACGCCGTCCAGGGCGCTCTTGACGACGTCCATACCGACGCCTCGACCGGCGGAAAGACTGAGTTTCTCCGCGGTGGAAAGGCCGGGCAAAAAGATGAGCGCGTTCGCTTCGCGATCCGTCATGGCCGCCGCGGCCTGAGGAGTCAGGGCACCCGTGTCCGTCGCGCGCTTACGAAGAGCTTCCAGATCCAACCCGCCCCCATCGTCGCTGAAGTCGATGCGTAACTTACCGGGCTCGTCCCGAGAAAGTTGAATGCGAATGGTGCCCTGTTCGGGTTTTCCGCGTTTCGCGCGGGTCTCGGGAGTTTCAATGCCGTGGGCCGCGGAATTTCGCGTGAGTTGAACCAGAACGTCCTTGACGAGTTTCTTGCGTCCGTCGGGAACACCCGCGGTTTCCAATCCCTCCACGCGCAGGGCGATTTTCTTACCTGCTTCCCGGGCGGCCGCCTTGACGGTTTCCCCCAGGGCTCGCACCAGTAAGCTCTCCTTCGCGGGAGATTCGCCGCGGTCGGTTTCGAAACGGTCTTGAAAATCGCGTAAGCGCTTGAAGAGCTCGTCGATCTCCTCCATCATGGAGAGGATTTCCCTGGGACCCTTACGAAGCAGTTCTTCCTCGTCCGGTTCCGGTTTCTCCAAAGCGGCCAGGCGCGCGATATCTTCCTCGTGGGCGTGAGCTCGGGACGCGAAAGTTTCCATGTCCAGCAAGGCCGCGTTGCCCTTGATGGTATGCAGGGAGCGAAAAACCGCGTTCAAGCGTTCCTTGCGATCGTCCGCGCCGGCGAAGGTCTCCAGGGCCTCCTCCATCACGCGCAATTCGGCCCGGGTATCGTCCAGGAATTCGACCAGCATGGACGGCTCGACGCGCAACAACTCGGTGAGCCGACGCATGCGACTACGTTCCTGCTCTTCTTTTTCAGCCAGTTTTTGTTCCAGTTCCACCTCGGCCGTTACGTCCCGTACCTGAACCATTACGTGAGCGATGGCGCCGTCCCGGCGAATACGGCGAAACTGAAAACGCAAATACTTGCGTCGCGTCCAGCCGGTGGAAGGATCCTGGAAATCGAATTGTACTTTTCCCAGCGGATTAACCTGTTCTACCAGGCCGTCGTCCATGGCGGGATTGAAAAGTAATCGGCCGTACTCGGCGAAAGCCTCCCAGCCTTCCGTTCCCACGGCCTTCTCCAGCAATTCACGCAAGCGTTCCGGCATTGCCGCGCTCGCCCTTTGGTTCCCGCTTTCATGAAACACGAAGCGCTCAAGCTCGGGATCGGCCATGATCCCGTCGTGCAGTTCCGCGAAGATTCCGTGCACCGCGGCCGAATACTCCCGCCCCAGGGTGTAGCGCCCGTCCATGGGGTAAACCAGCAACAGCCCTTCGTCCACGGTCTTCATGATCTTGTCGGTCTCATCCCGGGCTTCATTCAGGGAGTCCACGGCCTCCTTTAATTCGGAGGTACGTTCGGCAACGCGTTTCTCCAGGCCGACATTCAGTTCCTCGACTTCGTTGTGCAGTCGGACAAAACGGTTGGCCAGAATCGCCGCGAGCGCAAGAATAACGATAAAGAAAGCGTAGTTCCCAAGTACGACCCCCGGGATGATTTCCAGTTCCACAAGTACGTCGTTGACCAGGGCGACGACACCGATCCCCGCGGCGCTCAACATGAGTCGCGCATCCGTGCTCCCATTCCAGGCCTCTCGAATTAAAGTCCAGAAGATCACCCCCAGGGGAAAAACCCACAGCGGCTGGGAAATGGTCACGTTCCACCAATGCCAGAGATCCACGTCCGAGGTGAACACGGGGACAAGGAAGGACACCAGGGCCGCGGCATTGGCAATCAAGACCATGCCCCGACGAATGCCGTCGCCTTTGTTGCCGGAGCGCGAAAAATAGGCGTAACTGAAATTCATGAAGACCTGAATCTGAATGAATAAAAACATGTATTCGATTCGTTTGACCAGCCATAGATCTTCGGTAAAGCTGTACTTCACCTGGTTGAGCATGATGTAGTAGCCGCTGAATACGAGGGAACTCAGACCGAACCAGAAGTTTTCCCAGGTATGTCTGCGCCGGGTGAAGAGTAGTAGGAAATAAGCCCCCACCGTCATCAACACCATGCACATCAAAAGCGACGGCAGGTTGTCCTTATGGAACGTATTGCGCAGGACGCTGACGTGTCCCAACGTTACCGTCGCGTTACCGCTGGTGAAGCCCGCGTAGGCGACGAACGACGTCTGGACGCGAACGGCGATCACATTGCGTTCGCCATTGCGAATCAGATTCGCGGGAATCGGGTAGAAACGCAGCTTATCATAACCGGGAACGGTCGGGCGCGAAGCGGCGGGATCCATCTTGCCCGTCGCGCCGATGAGCACGCCGTTAAAATAAAACTCATCGGCTCCGGTTACCGGTCCCACGCGCAACATAAGTTCGCGACCATCGGAGCCGGCGGGAAAACGCAGCGCGATGCGATACCATCCAAAGCCCCGATCCTTGTCCCCGGGAGGGCGGATGCGCCAGTTATGCGGCAGAGCCTTGATGCGTTCCCAGCGCGAATCATCAAAGTCCCGCGCGCGATAATCGGGGGAATCGCCCTGCTTGAACCTCCAGGCGGAAACGTCGCGCCCGAGATCAATAGGCGTTCGCAGGTCCGCCGGAATCTCGATTTCTTTCCCATGCAACGGCGACCACGGAAATACCAGTTGAATACCGGAGGCGATGAAAACCGCGATGAGAAACGCCCGAAGGCGAATTTCGTAACCGCGCGCCGGGTTGCCCAGAAGACCTGCATGCATTGGGCAGTGATCCTCCGGCCCCACTCAGGCTTCAAGGAGGTAATGGAACGACAAAATATTAAAATC
>CAZGYS010000049.1:0-8200 GCA_964530305.1 uncultured Leptospiraceae bacterium | reverse complement strand
ATTAAAATCCCATCGCCTCCCTTTCGACCGAACACTCGTTCGGTGTTCCGCCGGCGGCTGCTTCCAAACACTGCAAAGTGTTACGTATATTTAATTTAAAAGTTATGGCGACTCAGGGAGCGGCGAAGTATGTCTCCGCCTGGAGGCAACCCCATGACGACGGCAACCGATGAAAAAGAAACCGAAAACAAGGTGAAATCCCCGACGGACTATCCCTTTCTGGTGGAGGAAGCCCGCCCGCTTGGTCAATCCATGATCTGGACGCTCCTGCGCGATTTCTATACCGGCAATGGTATAGAAGCCTGGCTCGGCGGCGGCGTACCTCGTTACATCACCAGTAATCCCTATATCGCCCAGGGGTACGCGAGCATGGTCCGAGCCTTTCTGGAAGACCTGCCGAACGAGCAAGCGGGCCGCCCGCCTCTGGTGGTTGAACTGGGCTCCGGTTCAGGCTCTTTCGGATTTCACTTTCTGCGCGCGTTCTTCGGCGATGACCCCATGACGTTCGCGGGTGACCCAAACTCCTCGGTGGGCGGAAATATTCAGTATATCATGACCGACCTGGTCCCCGAGAACCTTCGCTTCCAGCGGGAACATCCCGAACTGCGAAAATATCATGAAGCCGGCGTCCTCGAGTTTGAACACCTGGATCTCCAGGACGGTTCATTTGAGGCTCTACCTCAATATGATCCCGATCGGCCTCTGATCATTATCGCCAATTATATTTTCGACAGTCTGCCCCAGGACGTCTTTCGCTTTCGCGAGGGACGCATATTCGAGGGCCTCGTCAGTCTCCACGCCGACCGGGAACCACCCGATCCCGTGCCTCCGGCGATGCTCAGGGATCTCTGGCCGAATTGGATCTTTCGCGCGACGACCCCGGACTTCTATGAAGACGAAGAGCGCAATAAGGTTCTTCGGCATTATGCAAACGAACTACCGGACGCCGTCGTGGCTCTTTGCCCCTTCGCAATGGAACTGCTGACATCCCGCGTCAACCAGGGCAATGCTCCCATGTTCTTGCTGATCGGCGACCGAGGCGATACGTCCCTGCGCGAGCTGAACCAGACCCGACCTCCCATTCCCTCATTTCACGGCGAAAACGGCTGTTTTTCCCTGGGTTTTAACTTCCATGCCCTGGAAACCTTGACCCGCGAGCTGGGCGGTCGAGTTCTGCGGACCGAGCACACGCCCGCCTGGCTGAATGTCGCGGGCTACGTTTCGGGAACATCGGCGCCGCGCCTGGAGCGCGTCTATCATGAGCAGGTTATGCGCCCCGGTCCGGACGATTTCTATACTCTAGTGCAGGGAGTGGAAAAAAAATACGCGAATCTGAGCATGGCGGAAATTTTGACTCTGCTTCGCTTCAGTTACTGGGACCCCACCGTCTTCCAGGAACTCTACCCCATGCTTCACGAACGCGTACAGGAGGCGGATGTCAATCAACGGCAAGATTTGATCGCCGGTCTGCCCAGGATTCGCGCAGCTTATTATCGCGTGAACCCTGAGAATGACCTGGACTTTCGCCTGGGTTATCTCGCGTTCAATCTCCAGGCCCATGAACAAGCAATCGAGTACTTTGAAGCTTCCATCCGAAACAATGGCGAACACGCGGACAAATTCTTCAACATAGCCCTTTGCCACAACCTGCTGGGCCGTCCCGAGCAAGCTCGCCGCTGGAACAATCGCAGCCTGCAACTGGACCCTGCAAGCGAGGAAGCCCTGGAACTACAAAGGCTCCTGGGTGAACCGGAAGAAGTCTCGGCGACCAGCCCCGAATAACGAACGGCGCCACAATATCGCTATCGATGAAATCGCTGAAAACCCTCCGCGCGAAATGATGAATTCGCGCGAAGGCGATTCGCCGCGCCAGTCCTAAACAGGACCACGCTTACGCGAAGCCGAATGTCTCGCCCGACGGACAGCTCTGCCCCGCCCGAAAGAAATCGTCCTCCCAGGCTCATAAACGACTAACATGGTTGACCTTATAACGGTTTGGAAAATGTTAAACAACGGTTTTTATTCCATAAAGACGAACCGTCGGACTGAACCGTTCAGTCCGAGGCCCAAAGACATTCAACGACCAGAGTTCAAAAATACTAAATTTTAACGAGAAAAGAATGCGTCCATCCCGGGAGAAACTATCACCGGCCAAGAGAGAACAGATATTGCGCGGCGCGGAAGCCGTCTTTCTGGAAATGGGTTTTGAAGGTTCAAGTATGAACGACATAGCCCGACGCGCCGGCGTATCGAAAGGTACCTTATACAATCATTTCGAGGACAAAAACGCGCTGTTTGAGGCCTTCGTTCAGGAAATGTGTCACGGTTTCAGTACCCACGTTCTGGAACTGGACCCCAATAATGAAGATCTGGAATCCGTGCTTGCGGCGGTGGGCCGGCAATTCATGGATTTTCTCCTGAAGCGGGAGTCCCTGAACCTGGTGCGGATCGTAGCGGCGGAGTCGGTACGCTTACCCGAAATGGGGCGAACTCTTAATCAGGCCGTCCCCCTGAATCACGTTAAGCAGTTAGCCGAATATCTTCGAGATTTGAATACTCGTGGTCGGCTCAAGGTAGACAATCCGGAGCAAGCCGCCACCAGTTTTTTGGCCATGTGCCACGGGGACGTTTATCTACGGGGGCTGTTATCGCAGCCGGTTTCCGAGGATGAAATTAAGCGGAGCATCGAGGGGGCCGTGTGCGTCTTTATCGGTGGCTGCGTAAATCAACCCGAATCCTGACGCCCGATTCAAGTCAGTCCTTTCTCCAACCACGCCGGCAATGCCGTAACGAGTCGTTGCAGTATTCGCCCGGCGTTTTCAGCGAAGACGTCGACATTGCCGTCATATGCATCGCCGCCTTCTTCGCCCACCAGATCCGACACTCCCCTTAAAATCAGACAGCGCGTCCGGTTTCTCTTCGCCGTCCAGGCGATGGCTCCCGATTCCCAGTCCGCTGCCGATGCCTCGAAGCTTTCGCGCAACCAGGGGATATCGGCCGGCCGGAGATCTCGATCCGCCGAGACGAGCTTCGTGCGGCGGACGGGCATGGGCAAATCGCCGTTGAGCCAGCTCAGATCAAGCCGCGTTCCGTAATGTTCCACGGCCTCGTCCTGGTCGGTCATGGCTTCCATGATATCGTAGACGATGGTGCTTTCCACCAGCAGAATCTCATGGGTTTCCGCCTCGCCGCGAAAACCGCCGCAGGTTCCCAGATTGACGAGCAATTCCGGCGACCAGCGCGACAACACATACTGAGCCGACGCGGCCGCGGCGATTTTACCCCAGCCTCCCTGGAAAAACAAGACGTCCTTGGCACCCCGTTCCAATTGCATGGACTTGACGAACATGGCGCCATAGGGCGATTGCTCGGGAGCCGCGTCCGGAAATAAACGCAATAGCTGCTCCCACTCAATGTCCGATGAAATAATGACCACGGCGCGAAAATGCTGGTCGGGCTTGAAATCCCCCATTGTGCCGGCAACCTCCAGTTACTATCCCGCCGGGCGGCGGAATGGAAAGCATGTGCATGCTGCCGCGCCCCGCCATGGAGACCAGCGCAATTTTAGCGATTGACGAATCGTCCGGAATCAGGCTCCTTATGAGCCATGGGCGAAAGCAAAGCCGCCGCATTGGAAAAAAGATTACGGGAAGCTCAAGCTTCCAACGCCGGTACCCTGGAACAGGTGGACCTGCGCCTCGAACTGGCCTGGGAACTGGGCCTGGAAGATACCATCCGCTCCCGCGATTTAAGTCGGGAAGCGCTGAGTGTATCCGAAGAGCTGAACTACGCGAAAGGCCGCGCGCTGGCTCATCGCAATCTGAGTTACTGTTGCCTGGCGTTTACCGAGCTGGACGATGCCCTGGATTTCGCCGATCGGGCCCTGCGTGAGCTCCGGGAACTCGGAGATCGCCGGGGCGAGTCCACGGTGCGCGATATCCTTTGCCACACGTATCTGATTCTCGGTTCCCTGCCCCGGGCCCTGGATAATGCCCTGGAGGGTTTGAATCTTTGTCGCCAGGCGGAGTATCGCCGGGGCGAAGCCTATGCCCTGCACAATCTAGGCATGATTTACGCTGAACTGGAGGAGAACGAACAGGCTCGCCGGCACTACAATCTGGCCCTGGACCTCTTCCGAGAAATCGACTACCCCGTGGGGGAAAGCTGGGTGCTGGCGCGTATGGGCAATCTGCACCTGAAATTGAAACGGGACGATGAAGCCCTGTCCCTGTTGAGAGCGGGACGCGAACTGGCCGCGCAACATGGCATCAGCATGGCGGCCGCGCGGGCTTCCATAGATATCGCCGATATTCATCGCCGGCGCGGGGACACCCGGAGCGCGCTACGCGGTTACCTGCGCAATTTACGGGACTTTCGCGTCATCCGCGCCGGAGCCTATGGAGCACTCAACCTGCTGGCGTTGGCCGAACTCTATCTGGACCTGGGTGAACTGGACAAGGCCGAACGCATTCTGGCCCGAGCATTGCGCGAAGGCGAAGCCAATGATCTCAAGCCGGTCCTCCACGGCGTGCACCTGGCTCTTTCGCGCCTGTACGAATCCCGGGGGCTTCACAAGCAGGCCCTGGAGCATTTTCGCGTCCACCACGAACTCAAGGAAGTCGTCTTCGACCAGGAAACCAGGATTCGCATGAAGAACATGCAAATTCGCTTCAAGGTCGAGGCCGCGGAAAATGAAGCCGAGCTGAAAAGGCTGCGTCTGGTGGAAAAGTCGCGCAACGCATTGCGAAAGGCTCATGGAGAAGTACGACGCTTGCGGGATCGCCTGAAAGCGGAAAACAATTACCTGCGAGACGAAATTTCCAGTCATCACAATTTCGATGAAATTATTACGGCGGATGCATCCATGGCGGCGTTGCTGAAGGAAATCGAACGAGTCGCGCCCACCGCCGCCACCGTCCTCATAACCGGCGAAAGCGGAACGGGCAAGGAACTGCTGGCCCGCGCCGTTCACGCGTTAAGCGCCCGCCGAGATCGACCACTGGTGAAACTGAATTGCGCGTCCCTGCCCGCGGATCTGGTGGAAAGCGAATTGTTCGGCCACGAGAAAGGGGCGTTTACGGGAGCCCATGAACGGCGTCGGGGTCGTTTCGAACTGGCGCATCGCGGAACAATCCTGCTGGATGAAATCGGCGAAATGCCGCCCCTGCTCCAGGCCAAGTTGTTGCGCGTCCTGCAGGAAGGCGAATTCGAAAGACTTGGGAGTTCCCGAACCATTCAGGTGGACGTGCGGGTAATCGCCGCGACGAATCGCCATCTGGAACAAGCCGTCCGCGAAGGCTCTTTTCGTGAGGACTTATATTATCGTTTGAATGTGTTTCCCGTGCACAGCCCGCCCCTGCGCGAACGGCGCGCGGATATTCCCTTGCTGGCGCGTCATTTCACGAAACGCTTCGCGGCCCGGGCCGGCAAAACCATCACCGCGGTCCCCGAGGCATTTCTGGAAAAGTTGAGCTCTTATCACTGGCCGGGCAATGTCCGCGAGCTGGAAAACGTGATCGAACGCTCGGTCATTTTGAGTACCGGTTCGGAGCTGGAGCCCGCGGACCTGGTTCAGAAGCCGGGTTCTCCGGCCAATCGTCCGTTGCCCACCTGGCCCGAACAGGAACGCCGGCTCATTGAAACCGCCCTGCAACGATGCCGCTGGGTGATCAAGGGTCCCCATGGGGCCGCCCGAATGCTGGATATCCCGGCCAGTACCCTGCGGGAAAAAATAAAAAAATACAGCCTGGTGCGTCCGGCCGACCTCGCCTGAAACCCCTGGTAACATATTCAGGGACGGATATCGCCCCCAAAAGCCACGCAACAAGCACAGGGGACAATATCCGTCCCCGAGCTGCCTTGCTTTTGCGAAAAATAGCACTCTTATAGTGCTTTTTCAACAAAATCTGATGCTGAGACCGGCTCGGCACGATGCTTGCTTTTTAGATGGATAACTCAAGGAGCTCCGCCTTGGTCGGAGAAGGAAGCAATCCATGGAAGCAACCCGTACGATTAGTGATTTTCAGGCAAATAATGAAGGGGCCGTCGGAGAGGCCGAGCAGCGCGCGGCGAACCTGGTGCCGCGGTATCGGGAAATTCGAAAGACTCATTCCGCGGAGATTGACCTGGCGAACTCCATCGAGGAACTCTGGCCCTATCTGTCCGATACCGATCGCATCGAAAGCGAAGCCGGCTTCAACCCGGCGCGATACACCTGGAGCGAAAACCAGGACGGACGCCTGCTCCACGGCACGACTTCCCTCCCCGGCGGCGTGGCAGTGGAGTATACCGAAATGCCTTTCGAATGGGAATACCTGAAATGGCATTCCCTGGAAAGGGTTTTTCACAAAGGGCCCTTCGAGTACTTTCGCGGCCGCTTTGATTTCACGGAACTACCGGATCAGGGTACCCGCGTGCGAATCACCCTGGACTTTGTCCCCCGCTATCGCTTGCTGCCGACGGGCCTTCTATTCAAGGGGTTCATGAAGGCGATTCGCTCGGCGGTGAAACGCCTGGACGCGAACCTCACGGCGGAACTCGCCGCCGGAGCACGAAGCGAAAGCGACGCCGGCGACCTTCGTCCGGCATCACCAGGTTCCTTCGAGCAGGCCGGTCTGGGAGCGGCCAATCCCGCGGATGAAAACCTGCGCCGCAAGATTCGTGAACTGGAGAAGAAATGGTCCGGCTTGACTCCTGACACGCGCATTCCGTCGGCGTTGAGTGAATTCATTCTCACGCGGCCCGACAATGTGGCCGCGCGGCTACGTCCCTTTGAATTAGCGCAATACCTGAGTCTCGACCCCATGGAAACCCTGACGTTTTGTCTACGCGCGGTCAAGCAAGGCCATCTGGAAATGAGCTGGGACATTCTGTGTCCGTCCTGTCGCGGCAGCGCCGAGCGAAGCACGAATCTTTCCGCGGTGGGAACCGAAACCCACTGCGATGCTTGCGATATTCGTTATGACGTGGAATTCGACAAGCACGTCGAGTTGACTTTTCGTCCGTCTCCGTCCACGCGGACAATCGATGCGACCGTGTTTTGTCCGGCCGCGCCTTCGCGAACGCGACACGTTCTGGCTCAACATTTCGTCCTTCCCGGAGAAGAACGCCTGGTTGAAGCGGGAAACTTTCCGGCGCACGTGGGACGCGAATTCACGCTGCGCGGGCAGGACGCAAACGACCTGCTGGCGCCGGCAACGGGAGCGTCGGGCCGCTCGGTTCTGGATCTGAACGCGAAAATCGCCAACCAGGCAGCCTCCCCGGGCGACACTCTGACGCTTCGCAATTCCGGCGATCAGGTTCGTGTTCTCAAACTGGAAACGACGCTTCGAGACGCGCGCATCGTCACGGCGGACCTTGTCACCAGTCTACAGGAGTTTCGCTCTCATTTCAGCTCCGAGGTGCTCCGTCCCGGCGTGCAACTGGGCGTGGCCAATCTAACCATTATGTTTTCGGATCTCAAGGGTTCCACGCGCATGTACGAGGTTCGCGGCGATGCCCCCGCCTTCGCGCTGGTTCAGGACCATTTCGAGCGGCTGACCAAAATCACCGCCGAGAACCGGGGCGCGGTAGTCAAGACCATCGGCGACGCGGTCATGGCCGTCTACAAGGAACCCGCTCATGCGATTCGCGCGGCCTGGCGAATTCTCTCCGAGGAACAGGGCGATATGATGGTGAAGCTCGGCCTCCACAATGGCCCGTGCATCGCGTTGAACTTGAATGACAAACTGGACTATTTCGGGGGCACGGTCAATCGCGCCGCTCGCCTCCAGGGTCAAGCCCGGGGTGGAGACCTGGTGATCTCCGAGGAGCTGTTTCGCCGTCCCGAAGTTCGAGCCGTGCTCAAGGAATTCAAGCAGAGCATAAGAATTTCGCGCTTCCAGACGACTCTAAGAGGCATGCGGGGCGAGAATACGCTGTATCGCATTCAGCCCGTTACCGCGCGGGGCGTAACGCAAGAGGCCGTCTAGCATGTGGCGGGGATACTTTCGATATCTGCCTTTATTGGAAAGGCGGAGACATCGGCCCGGTCCGAAAACCAGGACGACGCCTCCGCCCCATTCAACGCGACGGATTTCCTATTCCAGAATCTCCGTCACGACACCGGAGCCCACGGTTCGGCCGCCTTCGCGTACCGAGAATCGCAGACCCTCCTCAAGCGCCACGGGCTTTTGCAGGGCGACTTCCAGCGTAACCGAAT